>WLHA01000041.1 GCA_009702955.1 Actinomycetota bacterium | reverse complement strand
TCTCGGAGATATATGCGAACTGGGTCGAACGAAGCGAACTCCGACTTGCCCGTTTCGCGCATCTCACGACTTGCTCGTCGAGCAGCAATCTCAGTTTTTGGGGCAGAGGACTCCGGCTCGATTTCGTGTCGAAGCAGAGCATCCTCGGCTTTTAACTCATCTGAGATCTCCTCAACCACAGTGACGTTTCGCGCCTCAAACTCGCGATGAATTGAGGCAAGCAAATCTGTTGAAGGCTCTAGATTCGGTAGCGCCGCAAATATCTCGCCCGTAGTTACAAAGTCGCGATCCCCAACTCGAAATAGCAGCGCCTCTACAGCGCCAGCCATATCTTCAGAACCCATCCCATCAGCGGCAGATTCTGGGGTCAAGACTTCTGTCGCATCGCTGGGGCCCGAAGCGTCTACCTGCGATTCCGATTTTGAGCGCGTCTTTCGCGCGTCGGGTTTAGGCGACGAGGTTGTATTCGTAGCCTGCTTGCTCTGGCGATTTGTCATGCTTCAGGTACTCCCACTGCATCGGACTCCATTGGTGAAGCATCCTCAGAATCGTCTGAGACCTGCGGGGCCTCAGAGGCACCCGAGGAGTGCGACACATACGCATCGGACAGCATCGCCACCAACTGAAGTGCTGCTTTCTCGCCCATATGCCAATCCGAATTTCTAGCGGTCGCAATCTTGTCCAATACCGGCTTAACCACCATCGCTCGATCGTCCCCGGCCCTCACTAGATCCTTGAGCCACCTCTCCCCAGCGGGCTCTACGAGGCTCACCACTAAGCGGGCATGGAGAGTCTCTTTCTCTCCATCACCTACTGGCTCCTCAACCCCTAACTGCTCGAGTAAGGCCAGAACAGGGCCGGTCGCGGCAGCGGTCGCCTCGTGGAAGGACTCTGTCGAGGCAAGCAGTTCAAACGCCTCGATGGTTAGGGGGTCTGAGAAGAGCGAGGTATCGATCCAGTTAACGACCATCGCTGGGTCATGGATTGCCCATCGCAGAGCCTCGAGTTCGCGACGATCGATTCGCTCAGTTGGGTTTGGCCTTCTGGCCGGCGCCATTGCATCTCGTGACTCGGAGTCGCGCGCAGTTGCAGCGGTTCGGGTGGCTGGTTTAGCTATTGCTTGCTTAAACCAGGCATGGTCAAAGCCCGTTACGCCAGCAACTTTTTGGATATATCCCTCTCGCACTAGCTCGTTCGAGTGCTCCCGTAGGACATCAACCGCTGCCTCTGCACATCGGGCTCGCCCCTCGGGGGACTCAAGATCGAATGATGCGAAGACTCGATCAAGTTTGAAATCCATAAACGAACGAGCATTGGTTACCGCACGGAGCAGCGCGTCTGGATCGGATCTCCAAAGATCAGCCGGGTCTCCACTCGTTGGGAGCGCTGCAACACGAACATTTATCTCAAAGCGCTGCTCCCACGTGTACCACTTCTCGGCTGCGCTCTGCCCTGCGCTATCAGCGTCGTAGGCGAGCACAATGTTGCGCGTGAAGTTCTTAAGTATCTGCACATGGTCTTCAGTCAGTGCGGTTCCGCAAGTAGCTACCGCATTAGGAACGCCAGCAAGAGCGAAAGCCATTACGTCTGTGTATCCCTCACAGATCACCACGGAGTCGCGAGCCGCTACCTCTGCCTTCGCCCAGTTGAGGCCATAAAGCACGCGGCTCTTGCTGTAGAGAGGGGTCTCTGGCGAGTTTTTGTACTTGGGCCCATCACCTGTGAGAGTGCGGCCTCCGAAACCCACCGCATCGCCCTGACGGTCAAAAATTGGGAACATGAGCCTTCCGCGAAACTGATCCTGCAGCTTGTTCGATCGGTTTATGAAGGAGAGACCAACCGATGCCAAATCTTCACGCGAGAATTTCTGATCCTGGAGCGATCGCGATAGTGCGTCATAGCTATCAGGAGCCCACCCGAGCTGAAACCTTCGGGCAGCGTCGCCATCGAAACCGCGAGACCTTAGATAAGCGCGCGCTCCCCCTGCATCAGCCGAGGTTAGGAGTCGATCGTGGTAAAACGCGACAGCTGCACCGCAAGCCTCTATAAGGCGACTCCGCTTCTGTCGATCTTGACTCGCTTTAGCGTCGTCATATCGAAGAGTGATCCCAGCTCGAGTGGCGAGGCGCTCAACCGCATCTATGAAGTCGATATGGTCAAGCTCGCGCAGAAAGGTAATTGCGTCACCGCTTACCTGACAACCAAAGCAGTGGTAAACCCCGAGTTCGGGGTTGACCGAGAATGATGAGCTCTTCTCATTATGAAATGGACATAGACCCGTATAGCGACGACCTGCACGCTTAAGCGCGATGCGCTCACTGATGAGGGCGACGATATCTGTCGCCTCTCGCACACGCACGATGTCCTCTGCAACAATTCCCATTGATCTGCAGGTTACGTCGCGAGCGCCGGTAGCGCGCCGGCACCTCTCGCCAAGTCAAGAAGAGTGATGAACGCAGAGAGGTTGAACTTGAAGTGGCGGGTGAACTTGGTCACTTGATTCACCTGCCTAGGTCTACCCCGGCGGGAGTAGATGCGAGGTCCCAGCCGAGGTGAAATCGAGCCTGAGCGAAGGCAAAGCGATCGGTCATGCCAGCCACGTAGGTAACTGCCTCGCGGAGTGCAGAGTCGCTCCCTGCTGAGACCCCTTCAAGCGCCGTGTGGCCGAGTTCGTCGAAAGGCAGCCGATTAGGGCGATCGGCGTAAAACTCAACTAGAGCCCGCAGGAGGCGAGATACGGACTCCCCCTGGGCCACCGAGGCCGGGCGCATATATATGTGCTGATAGTTAAAAGCACGGAACGCAGCTAGCGCCTCAGCGATGGGCTGGGCCATACCAATCTGGCCAGTCGACCGGATAGCCGAGGTAACAGCGTTGATAAATGTGTGGAGTTGACTCGAGCGTGTATCCCCGCAATTTGAGCGCACCAATTCTGGGAGCATCGAGGGCGAGACAATCCCCGCCTCTACGGCATCCTCAAAATCGTGGCACACATATGCGATCCGATCTGCCCAAGAGACAACCTCCCCTTCAGGGGTCATCGGGGCGGGGCGGGACCATGAATGGTTCCGGATTCCATCGAGTGTCTCGATACAGAGATTTAGAGGAGCGAGCACAACATCAGCGCCCCAGACCGCGTGGTCGTAGCCGCCCTCGAGATATGGGCCGAACGCATCCTCACTCGCATGCCCAAATGGCCCGTGACCGCAGTCGTGCCCGAGCGCAATCGCCTCTGTGAGCGCAACATTTAAGCGACAAGCGCGCGCGATGCTCGTGGCGACCTGTGCTACCTCGAGAGCGTGAGTGAGCCGAGTGCGCTGATGATCCTCAGGAAAAATGAATACTTGTGTTTTACCTGATAGGCGACGGAATGCAGTTGCCTCGTGAAGAATGCGATCTCGATCCCGCTCAAAGCAGGTTCGATCTGAGTCTGGCTCCTCCTCGATGGAGCGATGCCCTGCACCATGCGAGAGCGTTGCGCCATCGGCGAGCCATGCCTGCTCAGCATCCTCGCGTGCCTCGCGACCCACTATCTCAATTGCGCTAATACTTGCGCGCGAATCTGAGTGCGCGCGAACCACCGAACCGTTAGCGGTATTGCCCTCCATGGTTGCAGCCCAAGCAATGGCACGCTCGGACAAATGTGGGGTATCTACCTGCGCAGCGCCTAGTAGATCGACAACTAGTTCGCTCGGCTTGCTCTGTTTATTTGGGTTGATGGCCTCATCGCTATTACTCACAGAAACAGATGGTAGCGACGGGGTGAGACATCAGGCTGTGGTGCCCGGACCACCTGCTCCAAGTGCGGCGTGCGCGGCAGCGAGGCGAGCAAGAGGGACCCTGTAAGGGGATGCGGATACATAGTCGAGCCCAATCTCGTGGCAGAAGTGAACTGAGGTTGGATCTCCACCATGCTCACCGCAGATGCCGAGTTTGATATCGGGGCGAACTGCTCTCCCCTTCTCCTTGGCCCAGCGAATTAACTCGCCGACACCGGAGCGGTCCAACTGCTCGAATGGGCTGACGTTAAGAATCTTCTGCTCGAGGTAGATCGGCATCATGCGACCCTCAACATCGTCGCGGCTGAAACCAAAAGTCATCTGCGTTAGGTCGTTTGTACCGAACGAGAAGAACTCTGCTGTCTCAGCGATCTCGCCAGCAGTAATTGCAGCACGAGGCGTCTCAACCATTGTGCCGACCAGATACTCAACACGCTCTCCCTGCTCGGCAAAGACTGCCTCGGCCTCAGCACAAATCCAGCCGTCGATGAGCTCCATCTCTGTACGAATAACCGTGAGAGGCACCATGATCTCGACCTGCGGGTCTCCGCCTGCACGCTTGCGAGTTACAGCGGCTTCAATGAGTGCACGCACCTGGAGCCTGTATAGGGCTGGCTTTAGAATTCCCAGGCGACATCCACGAATACCGAGCATCGGGTTTGACTCTTCCCAACGCTTAACCGCTGCCCAGAGGTGCTCGGCCTCGGGGTCAACCGAGCCCCGGATAAACGCGGCGGTGCGGCGAGCTTGAAGCTCGTCGTGATTTGGAAGGAACTCATGTAGCGGCGGGTCAAGTAGACGCACAGTTACAGGGAGACCATCCATTGCCTTGAGAATGCCCTCGAAGTCGATGCGCTGCTGTACAAGTAGCGCAGCAAGAGCAGCCTCCTCGGCCTCGGGAGTATCAGCAAGGATCATCGCCTGAACGATTGGAAGGCGATCACCTAGGAACATGTGCTCAGTGCGGCAGAGGCCAACGCCTTCAGCGCCGAACTCAAGAGCCTTCTCGCAGTCCTCTGGGAGGTCTGCATTGGTACGCACCTTGAGAGTGCGGAACTCATCGGCCCATCCGAGAACAATTCCGAAGTGCTCACCAGGCTCTGGCTCAACAACCGCAACCTCTCCTACAACAACCTCACCTGTGCTGCCGTTAATGGAGATGATCTCGCCCTCTAGAACTGTCGTGGTGAGCGTGGTGCCGTCTGCCTGAACACGATCGACGCTGAAACATCTGCGCCCTAGATCGATGTTGAGCTCGTCTGCACCGCAGATTGCTGGCTTACCCATTCCTCGTGCAACTACCGCAGCGTGGCTCACTAGCCCACCGCGTGAGGTGAGGATCCCCTCGGCGGCGATCATTCCGTGAAGGTCATCGGGCGAGGTCTCAGGGCGAACAAGGATTACGCGCTCGCCAGCCTCGAATGCAGCCTCTGCCTCGTCGGCAGTGAAGTACACCTTGCCTACAGCTGCACCAGGAGATGCGTTCAAACCTTTTGCAATCGAGTCGTACTCTGCAGTTGGATCGAACTGCGGGTGTAGAAGTTGGTCGAGCTGAGCGGGCTGCACGCGCAGCACTGCTTCACTCTTATCAATCATTCCCTCTGCCTGCATCTCAACCGCCATGCGAAGCGCTGCTGCTGCAGTGCGCTTACCGACGCGTGTCTGGAGGATGAATAGACGACCCTGCTCAATCGTGAACTCGATGTCGCACATGTCGCGGTAGTGCTTCTCAAGCTGAGACATCACACTTATTAGCTCAACGTGGCACTCAGGGAACTCGTTACCCATCGCAGATAGGGGCTCTGTCATGCGAATACCCGCAACGACATCCTCACCCTGAGCGTTGACCAAGAAGTCTCCATAAGGAACACTCTCGCCGCTTGACGGGTTACGCGTGAATGCAACACCGGTACCGGAGTCGTCACCCTTGTTTCCAAAGACCATTGTCTGCACATTTACAGCGGTCCCGAGGTCATCGGCGATGCCCTCCATCTTGCGGTAATCCTTAGCGCGTCGACCGTTCCAAGACTTAAAGACCGCCTCAATAGCGTATGAGAGTTGCTCCTGTGGCGTGTCTGGGAAATCGACCCCAGCCTCACTCTGGACAATCGCTTTGAATGTTGTGACGAGGCCTTTCAAGTCTTCTGAGGTAAGTGCCGTGTCGACAGCAACCTTGCGCTCCTCCATCAGATCGTGGAGTGCCTCTTCAAAACTTGATGCGCTTACATCTAGGACAATCTTTCCGAACATTTGAACGAAGCGACGGTACGAGTCGTATGCGAAACGCTCATTGCCAGTCTGCTTTGCGAGGCCAACTACGGATGCGTCGTTCATACCAAGGTTGAGAACGGTATCCATCATCCCTGGCATCGAGAATGCTGCACCGGAACGAACCGAGACAAGCAGAGGGTCATCAGCATCTCCAAGACGCTTACCCATTGCAGCCTCGAGGGCGCTAAGGGATTGTGCTACTTCGTCCATGAGACCTTCGGGAATTACGTCGCCACTCGCCATGTATGCCTTGCAAGCGTCGGTCGAGACGGTGAACCCTGGAGGCACTGGGAGTCCAAGCTTGGTCATCTCGCCAAGATTTGCTCCCTTGCCGCCGAGGAGAAACTTCTGCTCCTTGGAGCCTTCTGAGAACGCGTATACAAATTTCATGGAATTATGGGGTCCTTACGGGGATAGCCCTACAGGGATGGCCTTGCGGGTATGGATAGTTCGGGGAATCCTAGAAGACGGGCAGCCTCAGAGCCGCTTCGTTATCGGGATCGTTAAATATTTGCTGGTTTAGTGCCGAGCAGCCTCGCGAGGAGCAGGCCCTCAGCGACGCCCGAGACGCACTCTCGCCACAGGAGCCGATACCACGATGGTCTTCGAGATGCGGTCGTGGGAGCCTTGGCGATTGGGGTCCCAGAGCCACCAGAGCACCGATCCAAGGGCCAGTAGCAGCCCTGGTGGGGAGTAGAAGAGAGCGGTAGCGATCGCAACTGGGAGCAGGTACCTAGAGAATGCTGGCCACCAGGTGAGCGCCTCGCCATTGCTGCGGAGCACTTTTACGCCACGCATCCTCTTACCTAGGGTGCGGCCGGTGCGCGCTGTTGAAGGGACGAGATAGAGCAGCGCAAGCAAGGAGCTCGCCACGAGGACAGCCGTGGTTGGGCCGCGGAGGGCCTCTTGGGTCTTCGTCAGCTCCTCTGCGGCACGCTTATCGGCCCTCTTCGCTGACTGCTCAGCCTCTTCACGCTTCTTGACCTCGGCCTGCGCCGCAGCCTTCTGATCGCCGGTTGCTTTGCTTGCCTTGTCCTCGGCTGCCTTTAAAGATTTCGAGGCTGCTGATAAATCTTTGGCGGCGGCGGTACGCGCCTCGCCTGCAGTCGCGTTGGCTGCCTTCTCTACCGGGTACTGCTCCGAGATGATCTTGGCCCCCGCAATCTGAGTGCAGATCACGAGAAGAATTATGACTGTGAGATCGAAGACCATCGCAAGTATGCGCGGACGAGTATCGGCTAGCTGTACTCCTGCTGGAAGCGCTAAACGCGCACGCCGAGAGCGTTGAGATAGCGGCCCTCCGCCAACACTCGGAGGAGGCGAGTTAGGTGGCGGTGGACTCTGCCCTGAAATCTTAAGTGGCTCCCCACCTACGGATGCCGAGAGTTCAATTGCGTTACCTTCGATGACGCCAGAGTCTCGCGATGCAATCTCTGCGTCATACCGATCGCGCTGACTCTGATCCGAGAGCACATTCCATGCCTCGTTCAACGCCGCGCCCTCTAGCCGATTGGCCGTTCGTGCAGCTTCGTTCTTAGCCGAACTCTCGTCCTTTGCGGCTAGAGCCTCTTTGCGCTCGCGGTACGCAGTCTTGATCTCGGCCTTAGAGGCAGAGCTGCTTACGCCAAGAATCGCGTAGTAATCCATTACAGCGGTAGGCGATCTCGTAGCCATGCAACAAGGTCTGCAATGGCTACGCGCTCTTGAGCCATTGAGTCGCGCTCGCGAATTGTTACGCAGCGATCCTCTAGAGTCTCAAAGTCAACAGTTACACATAGCGGAGTTCCGACCTCATCTTGACGGCGGTAGCGGCGCCCGATTGAGCCAGAGACATCTACGTCGATCATCCAGTGCGGCCGAAGAGCCGATGCGATCTCAGCGGAGACTGGTAC
>WLHA01000040.1 GCA_009702955.1 Actinomycetota bacterium | reverse complement strand
GCACAGGCGACGTACCTAGACCTCGACCACGGTACATACCCATTCGTCACATCAAGCAACCCCATCGCCGGAGGAGTCTGCACGGGGGCTGGTGTTGGGCCTCTCGCAATCCAGCGTGTTGTTGGTGTTGTGAAGGCATACACGACCCGTGTTGGTAGCGGACCATTCCCGAGTGAACTCCTTGAGGGAGATCCAATTGGTGATGACCTCGTAGAGCGAGGGCGCGAGTTTGGCACCAATACAGGGAGGCGTCGCCGCCCAGGTTGGCTCGACCTCGTGATGCTTAAGCACGCGACGCGACTCAATACTTGTACCGAACTAGCAATCACAAAACTTGATGTTCTCTCTCCGCTAAAAGAACTCAAGGTATGTGTTGGCTATCTAGGTGATGACGGAACGCGCTATGAGCATGTTCCTTATCACCAGTCCGTAATGCACAAAATCAAGCCGATCTACGAAACCCTGCCAGGTTGGGGCACCGACATCGAGCGCGCTGAGAAGATCAGCGACTTGCCGACAGAGGCAAAGGATTATGTGCAGTTCATCGAAGACTTTACGAAAGTACATGTCTCGTTTGTCTCCGTTGGGCCATCACGCGATCAGCTAGTGGTCCTTCCACGAGGAGAGTGAGCATGAGGGTTCTTGTTCTAGGCGGTGGTGGGCGTGAGCACGCACTCGCTTGGGGACTAGCGCGCTCAGACTCTGTGGATGAAGTATTTGTGGGCCCAGGTAACCCTGGGACTGCAAGTGTGGCGACGAACCTTGCACTCGATGCCGTGAACCCAGAAGCGGTTCTTCAAGTAGCGCGCGAGAAAGCAATCGATTTAGTAGTCATCGGCCCTGAGGCTCCGCTTGTAGCGGGTGTCGCAGATGTGCTGCGCTCGGAGGGCATCGCTACTTTCGGACCAAACGCTGACGGGGCACGCCTCGAAGGATCAAAGGCTTGGATGAAAGAGGTACTTGCTTCTGCGGGTGTCCCAACTGCGATGCATGCAACCTTTGGTGCTGGCGAAGAGGATCAAGCGCTTAGGTATCTCGAGACCATGGAGGGCTTCTATGTTGTGAAGACCGATGGCCTCGCAGCGGGTAAGGGTGTCGTAGTTACTGAGTCCATCGATGAAGCCCGTGATGCTGTTCGTTCTTACCTATCGGGCGATGCGTTCGGCGATGCTGGGCGCACTCTGGTAATCGAGGAGGGCCTTACCGGCCCTGAGTTATCTCTCCTAGTTCTATGTGATGGATCGTTGCAGGGAGTTGCACTTGCGCCCGCGCAGGATTTCAAGCGCATCGGCGCAGGCGACACTGGGCCGAATACTGGTGGGATGGGTGCGTACTCGCCGGTTCCTTTTGTGGATGACCAAATCATCGAGAGCGTGATGAGCGGATCCTTAGCGCTCACCCTCGCTGAGTTGAAGAGGCGCGATATTGAGTATCGCGGAGTCCTCTATGCGGGGATCATGCTCACGCCGCAGGGCCCGAAGATGCTTGAGTACAACGTGCGCTTCGGCGACCCAGAGTGCGAGGTAGTCGTGCCGCGTATAGCGAGCGATCTAGGTGTGCATCTCTATGAAGCCGCAACATCGCGCATGACCACCAAGGTCGAGTTCACCACGGACGCTGCAGTAACGGTGGTTGTAGCCGCGGAGGGCTACCCAGCCTCGCCGCGCACGGGTGATCGAATTGAAGGCTTAGCCGAGGCAAATGCAGTTGAAGGCGTTACGGTGTTTCACGCAGGCACGCGAAGCAGCGACAACGCTGAAGGCATATTTACCTCAGGCGGGCGCGTGCTTGCGGTTACAGGATGTGGTGCATCGATCAAAGAGGCAAGGTCGCGCGCCTATCAAGCAGTTGGTTACCTAGATTGGCCAGGCATTACTTTCCGTCCCGATATCGCCGCTAACGCGGTAGCTGAAGAGGTTTAAAATGATTCCCCGTTACTCACGCCCAGAGATGGCTGCACTCTTTACTGACGACGCAAAGTTTGGCGCCTGGCTTGAGGTAGAGATACTTGCTACTGAAGGATGGGCCGCTCTAGGCGTAGTGCCCGCAGACGCCGCACGCGCTGTACGCGAACGCGCTGGTTTTGACGTAGCTGCTATTGAGGAGCGCGAGGCGATTACTGAGCACGACGTTGCTGCTTTTGTCGACATCGTTCAGGAACGAGTCGGTCAGCCCGAGGGAGCGTGGGTGCACTTTGGCCTCACGTCATCAGATGTCGTAGATACCGCATTGTCGCTTCAGTTGACGCGTGCCGCAGATCTCTTGCTCGCAGCAGCAGAGAAATTGGAGACCACAATCGCGAGGCGCGCACACGAGTTTCGCGATACCGCGATGGTAGGGCGCACCCATGGGATTCACGCCGAGCCAACTACCTTCGGGGCAAAAATTGCGCTCTGGGCACTGCAGGTTCGCCGCGACCGCGAGCGCCTCACCCGCGCACGTCACGCTATTGCAGTCGGCAAACTCTCTGGTGCGGTTGGTACGTACTCAAACATTGATCCATCGATTGAGAAATCGGTATGCGCCACCCTGGGGCTCACGCCGGTGCCAGCGACTCAAGTGCTCGCGCGTGATCGACACGCAGAGTTGCTCTACGCGTGTGCATCGGTTGGGGCAAGCATCGAGGCCTTTGCATTGGAGATTCGTCACCTACAGCGCACTGAGCTGCGCGAGGCGGAGGAGCCATTCCGTGCTGGCAAGCAGAAGGGTTCGTCTGCGATGCCGCATAAGCGCAACCCTGTGAAGAGTGAGCAACTCTGTGGATTGGCTCGCGTGCTACGAGGAAACCTTCAGGCTGGCCTAGAGAATGTTGCTCTCTGGCACGAGCGCGATATTTCACACTCCTCTGTTGAGCGAGTGATTCTCCCTGACTCATGCATCCTTGCCCATTACATGCTGTTTCAAATGGAGCGACTCGTAGATGGGCTTGTTGTCTATCCAGAGCGCATGATTGAGAATCTCAACGCGTCTTACGGGCTTGTGTTTAGCCAGCCAGTGTTACTTGCACTTGTGGAGTCCGGCCTCTCGCGTGACGATGCCTACCGATTAGTGCAGCGCAACGCCATGGCGACATGGGATGAGCGTCGGCCCTTTATTGACGTGTTGAGCTCAGACCCTGAGGTTGCAGCCAAGCTTGACCAAGCGACTCTTACTGCCTGCTTCGACCTGAAGAAGGCCCTAAGCAACGTATCGCGAACCTTCGAGTCTCTTGACGCGACGCTTGCAGCTCCGCTCTCTTCGCCATCACCTTTACTTCCCCCAGCGTCATGAGCATCGAACTGCCTCATCTGTACTCAGGCAAGGTTCGCGATCTCTACGATGCCGGTAGTGATCGTTTGCTTATGGTCGCAACCGATCGGCTCTCAATTTTTGATGTGATTCTTCCGTCACCAGTGCCGGACAAGGGGCGAGTGCTTACGGCGATTAGCAGTTACTGGTTTGAAGCAACCTCGGATCTCATCGATAACCATGTGATAGCAGTCGATCCGAGTGGGTTCCCAGAAGGTGTTGGCCCGGAGTTCGCTGGGCGAGCAACTTTGGTTGAGCGCACCACTCCCGTTCGCATGGAGTGCATTGCACGTGGCTACTTGTTTGGCGGCGCGTGGAAGGAATACTCGGGGAGCACCACGGTGCAGGGGCGATCAATGCCGAGTGGATTGCTCGAGGCATCAGAGTTACCAGAGCCGATATTTACGCCCACAACAAAGCCCGATTTTGGTCATGACATGCCGATGACAGATGCAGAGGCGATCGAGTTAGTCGGCGAAGATCGATTTGAGGAGATACGCAGCGTCACCCTCGCGGTCTACGCACGCGGAGCGGCTATGGCCAAGGAGCGGGGGATCATTCTCGCTGATACAAAACTTGAGTTTGGGCTGAGGCCTGATGGCAGCCTGCTACTAATCGATGAGGTTCTAACCCCTGACTCCTCTCGCTACTGGCCCGGGGAGTCATATGCACCTGGGGGCAGCCCTCCCTCTTTCGACAAGCAGTACGTGCGCGATCACTACCTCGCAATTGGCTGGAACCAAGAGCCTCCGGCACCGCCTGTTCCCTCCGAGGTAATTGAGGGCACGCGCGGGCGCTACATCGAGGCCTACGAGCGACTCACAGGCCTTCGGTTCTCTGACTGGTATGGCGGGTAAGGTTCAGAGCATGGCTCGATATGAAGCACGAATAGAGATAACGCACCTGCCAGGAATCCTTGATCCTCAAGGTGTGACCGTAGAACGCGCACTCCCGTCGCTTGGCTACACGAATGTGACTCGGGTGCGCGTCGGTAAATCAATTCGCCTTGAGGTAACTGCGCCAGATGAAGCAACCGCGAGATCGCAGGTTGTGGAGATGTGCGAACGCCTACTTGCAAATACAGTGATTGAGGCCTTCGAGATTCACCTCGCGGAGTTCGCAGGCTGATGGCGCCGAGAGTTGGTGTAGTTGTATTTCCTGGAACCAACTGTGAACTCGATGCGATCTATGCGCTTGAGTATTTTGGTGCCGAGGCCGTAACTCTCTTCCACGCTGATGAGAGCATCCAAGGTGTAGATGCGGTAATTCTTCCTGGAGGATTCGCACACGGCGATTATCTGAGAACCGGTGCAATCGCCCAGTTTTCCCCCGTAATGGAGTCACTGGGGAGATTCGCTCAAGATGGTGGCCCAGTGGTTGGAATCTGCAACGGATTCCAGATTCTCTGTGAGTCCGGCCTGCTCCCCGGGGCACTCCAGAAGAATGCCGGCCTCAAATTTCTATGTAAGAGCGTCACTCTTCGGGTTGAGACCACAGCGACGCCTCTCACTAATCAAGCCAGAGTCGGCGACTTACTTGAGATACCGATTAATCATTTTGAAGGTAACTACACCTGTAGTGCGGAGACGCTTAGCGCGCTACGCGATGAAGATCGAGTCGTAGTTCGTTATCTAGAGAACCCAAACGGCAGCATCGACTCCATCGCGGGAATATGCAACGAGGCTCGCAACGTTGTTGGGCTCATGCCGCACCCCGAGCGCGCAATCGAGTCAGTACTTGGATCGTCGGATGGAGCGGTGATGCTTCAATCGATCGTCGCAAGTGCGCTCTCAGGGCCGAGCGCTACATCTGCTGCAAGCCGCGGATAAGCGTTCTATCTCTAAAATATTTACCCACAATCGAACGGATATTTAGATGGCACTTCGCCCGCATCAGGCCGCACTAGTTGAGGTATTTAAAGAGCATGGGATTCGAGAGGGAGAGTTCACTCTTGCGTCAGGGCGTACATCAAAGTGGTATCTCGATGGCCGTGCAGTTACATTTCGCGGCGATTGCTTTGAGCTAATCGGCAAGGCAATCCTTGAGACAATTGAGGCAAGCGGTGGCTGCGAGTTCGATGCTGCTGGTGGCTTGGTAGTCGGTGCGGTACCTGTGGCTCTCTCAGTTGCTCTCGCCTCTGGGAAGCGCTCATTCGCGGTTCGCAAAGAGCCCAAGGGTCATGGCATCGGGGGCCGAATTGCCGGACCAGTATCCCCAGGCGAGCGGGTGCTCGTTGTTGAAGACACTGCAACAAGTGGAGGGTCGCTGATTGAGGCGGTCGATGCCCTCGAGGAGCTCGGCTGCATCATCGCAGGAGCGACCGTGCTTCTAGATCGTGGTGGAGAGCTCGGAGCGCTGCTTGCAGCTCGCTCGATCCCTTACTTTCCTGTGCTCAATGCTCCCGATGTGGGGCATGAGTTCGGTTCGTAAAACTGCTACATACTTAGCGGTTTGATCTCGTCGCTATTTAGTGGCGCCTGTACTTCTAGTGCGGGCTATCCCTGCCTTCTTTAGGACATCAGCCGCTACACCAAAGTCGCGCCATGTTCCATAGTTGATTCCTTTGCGCTCACCGTATGCTCGAGCAACCTTCACGAAGGCAGCTTCAAGGGCAGCAATATCAACAGAGTCGGAGAGTCTCTCGGCCTCGGCCTTTAGATCGCGCTGGGCCTGGAGGAGTTCAAGGCGGGTGATTCCGGTGGCACCCTTCAAGGAGAGCTCAGTAGCGCTCAGTTGCTTCGCGACGGTCTCCGCACTGCGCTTGCGGCCCTGCTTTGGTCGGTGTGTCTCTAGCGCCTCGAGGTAACGCGCAACGCTGCGACTCTGGTCGCGCCCGGCAGCAAGTTTTACCTTGTGCTCATCTGAAATTTTCGAGGGCTTCTTAGGCGCAGCCATTTAGGTGGTCCTTGCGGTTGGTATGAGGTATGACTTGAGGGCAAGTGACGGTATGCAGTCAATTATGAAGATGATTAGGTTCTATCACGGCCTATATAGGAAATAAGTACGCCCCTTTATGGAGAAGAAAATGCCTAGGGCCGGCGGGGCTACGGCCCCCGAGGAGGATGCTCTGCTCGGGTAACCTCGGGACTGTGACTGCTGAACCAATCCACAGACAACTCGGGCTCACTGATGATGAGCTCGAGAGAATCATTGCGCTTTTAGAGCGTGAGCCATCCGAACTCGAGCTCGCGATGTATGCAGTGATGTGGAGTGAGCACTGCTCCTATAAGTCTTCGAAGGTCCACCTTGGGCGCTTCCCAACTGAGGCACCTTGGGTATTGGTTGGGCCGGGTGAGGGCGCCGGAGTAATTGATGTTGGCGACGGCTTAGCTGTAGCCGTTCGCATTGAGAGTCACAATCATCCCTCTGCAATTGAGCCGCGCCAGGGTGCGGCAACTGGAGTAGGCGGAATTATTCGCGACATCTTCTCGATGGGTGCGCGCCCCATTGCGTTAATGGATCCGCTGAGATTCGGAACACTCGACGATGCGCGCACGCGTTTCCTATTTGAGGGCGTCGTCTCCGGAATTAGTGGTTACGGCAATGCAGTGGGAGTTCCTACAGTTGGTGGCGAGGTCGTGTTTGATGACTGCTACCGCGGTAACCCACTTGTAAATGTTTTCTGTCTCGGAATTCTTCCCCAGGATCGACTTGTGCTTGCAACTGCTGAGGGTGTCGGAAACCTCGCCGTTTTGCTAGGCGCGTCAACAGGGCGTGATGGAATCGGCGGCGCAAGCGTTCTCGCCTCGGCAGGTTTTCAAGAGGGCTCCGAGACTAAGAGGCCTTCAGTGCAGGTAGGGGACCCGTTTGAGGAGAAGAAACTCATTGAGGCCTGCCTCGAGCTCCTTGACCGCGGATTGGCGGTAGGAGTTCAAGACCTAGGAGCCGCCGGAATCTCCTGCGCTACATCAGAGACCGCTGCTAAAGCAGGCAATGGAATGGATGTAGATATAGCGCGCGTTGCCCGACGCGAGCCCGGCATGAATGCTGTCGAGGTGATGACCTCTGAGAGTCAAGAGCGAATGCTGGCAATTGTTGAGCCAGCAAATCTCGATGCAGTGCTAGCGCTAAGCGCTCGCTGGGAGGTTCGAGCAAACGTTATTGGAGTAGTCACGGATACCGGACGCTTCCGCGTCTACGACGGCAAGTTCGATGCTGGTGAGAATGCAGACGCTTCAGCCCTCGCACCTCTCGCAGATGTACCTGTAGAGAGCCTCGGCGATGGCCCTACCTATCACCGCCCGATGCAGGCCCCAAGTGATTTGGCAGAGCGACAAGCGGATGATCCCGGCCGAGTACTACTTGAGCGATTCCCAGATGGAACTGACCTCTCGAGCGAACTGCTCTCTCTACTTGGCTCGCTGAACATTGCAGATAAGTCTTGGGTGTGGCGTCAATATGACCACCAACTCTTCCTTAATACAGTGAGCGGCCCGGGTGGCGACGCCTCGGTTCTGAGGATCAAGGAGGCGCCAGGGCGCGCCCTTGCCCTTAGTGTCGATGGCAAGGCTCGCCAAGTCGCACTCGATCCGCGCACTGGATCAAAGCTTGTTGTGCTTGAGGCAACTCGCAACGTTGCCTGCTCTGGTGCGCGTCCGATGGCGTTGGTCAATTGCCTTAACTTCGGAAACCCTGAGCACCCTGAGGTGATGTGGCAGTTCTCTGAGGCAGTGGATGGAATGAGCGAGGCGTGTCGAGCCCTTGGGCTTCCCGTCATCGGTGGAAACGTCTCTTTCTACAATGAATCAAGCGGTGTCGATATTGACCCAACGCCGGTTGTCGGTGTGATCGGACTTCTTGAGGGACTCGGCGAGACCGCTCCATCAACTATCG
>WLHA01000004.1 GCA_009702955.1 Actinomycetota bacterium | reverse complement strand
TGGCGGCTGGAGCCTTCTCGGGGAGCAGGCATTAGCAGTAGCTGTAACGGTTGTATTCTCCTTCGTCGTGACTCTCGCGATTGCTCTTGTGCTCAAGGCAGTTATGCCTGGTGGGATTCGAGTATCCGAGGAGGACGAAGAGACAGGTCTTGACCTCAGTCAGCACTCCGAAACTGGTTATGCATTCGATCGAGTTTGATAGGGAGATATGTAGATGAAACTAATTACTGCAATCATTAAGCCGTTCAAACTCGATGATGTAAAAGATGCGCTTAAGTCTGCCGGCATGCAGGGGATCACGGTGAGCGAGGTGCAGGGATTTGGGCGCCAGCGCGGACATACAGAGGTATATCGAGGAGCAGAGTACGAGATTGATTTCGTGCCGAAGGTGCGCATCGAGATACTCGTTGATGACGCCGAGGTCGACGGGCTAGTGACTGCCATCATGGAGGCTGCTCGCACCGGAAAAATCGGTGACGGGAAAGTCTGGGTTACAACTATCGACTCGGTCTACAGAGTTCGCACCGGCGAGGCCGGCTCTGACGCAATCTGAGCGAGCTAACTCGCTGCGCGAGCAGCGAGAGGCGTGCATCAGCAACTCACTGCTACAGGGTCGATCTCTTGGGTCCGCCCTCAGTGGTGTTGTTGATGCTGCGATAGCAGAGGCATATACATCGGTAGCACGTGACGACCTTGTAGTGCTTGCGCTCGGGTCTTACGCTCGCCAAGAACTCTGCCCCTCCTCCGATGTAGATGTTCTGCTTCTTCATCGATCCGGATCGATAGCAAATGTTGCTGATGCGCTCTGGTATCCGCTCTGGGACGCAGGGTTTGTCCTAGGTCATGCCACGCGTACATCCTCAGAGGCATTTCACTTGGCGGAGAGCGATCTCGAGACTCTTACCTCATTACTCGATGTGAGGATTGTTGCGGGGGCCGCAACGGTTGATGCCGATGCTCTTGTGCATCGAGTCCGAAGACTCGCCCGTCGACGCAAAGACTCTCTGATTGCAGAGCTATCTGCTGCGTCCATGAGAAGGCGTGAGCGGCCCGGGCGGCTTGGAGAGGTCTTAGAGCCTGACCTTAAAGAAGGCGGCGGGGGACTACGCGACATTCACGCTCTCGGTTGGGCTGGATGGGCAATGGGCCCTGGCGGATCGAGCGCGCTCGTTGCAGTCGGAGCACTTCACGGAGAGGATCTAGAGGCGCTAGAGCTTGCAAACAATGCTCTGCTTGATACGCGTGTAGCTCTTCACCGCTCAACAGGTAGGCCGAGCGATCGACTCTCTCTTCAGGATCAGGATGCCGTAGCGAGTTTGCTTGGTTCTCCAGATGCAGACTCGTTAGTGCGCGGTCTCTCAGAGCACGCCCGCAGAGTTTCTTGGATTGCTGCGGAGGCGTGGGGATCGCTTGATTCGCGCACAATGCCCAAGCGCGGATTGAGGCGCCTTAGGGGTGGAGATGTAGAACTCGCTGAGGGAGTGGTCCAGAGACATGGAGTTGTAGCCCTGAGTTCTGGTGCAGTAGTCGATGGTTCGCTAGTGCTTAGGACGGCTGCGCATGCAGCGCTGCTCAATGCGAGAATTGATCGAGACTCGCTTGAGCGGATGCGCGGAGCCGCCGAGCCTTTATGGAGTGCTGATGACCGCGACTACCTAATTGCATGGCTGAGAGCGGGACACTCCGCTATAACGGTCGCAGAGGCGCTAGATCATGTGGGTGTCCTAACCACGATATTGCCCGAATGGGTAAATGTGCGCTCGATGCCTCAACGCAACGCCTATCACCGCTTTACGGTAGATAGGCATCTGTTAGAGACCGTCGCAGAGTCTGCAGCGCTATTGAGTAGCGAACTCGGATCGACGGATGCAGATGTTGTCAGCGGGCTAATGAGGCCCGAAGTCTTGATCTTCTCCGCGTTGCTCCATGACATCGGAAAGGGACAGGAAGGCGATCACTCCGAGGTAGGCGCAGCCATTGCACAGGGGTTTGCGAAACGCGTTGGCCTCGACGTTGAGGGAGCTCGTCTCCTTGAGTGGCTTGTGCTCAATCATCTGCTCATGGCCGATACCGCGACCCGCCGTGATCTAGATGACCCTGCAACTCTTGAGCAATTTGTTGCTCAGGCTAAGGATGCTGAGACAGTGATCCTGCTGCACGCCCTCACTGTCGCTGATTCGCGCGCCACTGGTCCAGCGGCTTGGGGCCCAACTAAGTCTGCTCTGGTATCTGAACTGCGAGAGCGTGCACTCTTAGCCATTAGTGCCGGTACCGTCACTGCTGCTGACGTGGATCCCTTTGTTGTTTATGAAGACGTGATCACGGCAGGAGTGTTAGCCGTGCAGTGGAGCGAGATTGACGAAGGCCTCCTTCAATGTGCTGTCATCGCCCCTGACCGGCCAGGTTTGCTCGGCGGAGTCGCTGCTGCTCTAGCTCTCGCCGGCCTAGATATCTCATCAGTCAACGCTGCAACTCACTCGTCCGGAATGGCCCTCGAGGTATTTACTGGTCTCGATCGCTTTGGGAGGTTGGGTAGCCAGATTGAGCGATCGAAAGCGACGGGCCATATAGAAGCAGCTTGCGCCGGAGAGGATTTCTCCGATCGCCTCACTGCGCGTGCCGCCGCCTACCGCAGCCCAACGGCTAAGCGCGGAGCAACGAGTGTGACAATCGATCCGACTGCCTCGACCACGGCATCAGTCGTTGAGGTCTACGCGGATGACGAGGTTGGTCGGTTTGCGCGAATCGCCATGATTCTCTCCGGGGAGGGCGTAGATGTAACCGCAGCGCGGGCCACAACAATCGGTGATCGAATTGTTGACGTCTTTTATGTGCAGATAAATGGCGAGAAGATCGAAGCAAGCGAGGATGTGGCGGAGCTTCGCCACGCGATTATTGATGGTCTCGAAGATAGCTAACGCTCGGCCTAGGCTGAGGCGATGGAGAAGAACCCAGAAACAAAACCAGACACAAACCCAGGCGTAAACCCAGCCCATAATCCCTCCCTCAACCCACCAGTAGTCGCATCCGACCTTCTTAGATGGGCTGAGACTCTCTCGGGGATTGCTCGCACCGGGCTCGGATTTACGCAGAGCCTCTACGAGAAAGAGCGCTTTGAGGAGGTTCTTCACGTTGCAGCTGACATCAGAGCAGCGGCGATCGAAGAGGCTGAGGCAGATGTGCTCTATGAGGATTGGCTTGTCTCAGTCGGCTCGGGAGTGCCTGGGTATGTCACACCGAAGGTCGCGGTCGCAGCAATTGTTGGTAACGAGGCCGGCGAGATTCTCTTAACGCAGCGCGCAGATTCAGGAGTCTGGCTCTACCCGGTTGGGTGGGCTGATATTGGTTACTCGCCCTCCGAGGTTGCAATGAAAGAGGTTCTAGAGGAGACGGGGATTGAGTGCGAGCCGTTATCCCTTATTGCCGTCTTAGATGGAATGAGGTTTGGGTTTGTGCACCTTCCTCTCTACTCACTTCTCTTCCACTGCCGCATGACTGGAGGCGAGTTAAAGGGTCACCCACTTGAGACGCGCGCGGTTGGGTTCTTTGCGCGCGATGCTCTTCCTCAGCCGTTAGCCGGAGCAAGTCGATGGGTCGATTTAGCCTTTAGAGCAATCGATGGAGAGTCATTTCCATCTGACTTCGATGCCCCACGCATGCCGACTTGGCGCGGAGACATAACAACTATTTAGCTTTGAGCTGATCCTCTAGAAGATCGAATAACGAGATGCTTCTACCGCTGTGGTCCCATGCAGTTCCGCTAGCAGCGTGATCAACCAAACCTGCTCTATCAGGCTCACGGCCGATCGATGCTCTGGCGCTAGAGGAGATCTGTGCAGGCTCGAGATCTGCTTCATAAGCCTCGAATACCTCAAGACCATCCCAGAGGTCGGTGAGGGATCGCGTCTCGTCGCCAAGAGTTAAGGCAGATGGATCTGCCCCACTCGAGAGCGCAGCCACGACGGTCTCCCATAGGTCATAGTGAGAGAGGCCGGTCGGCCCGCTATATCCGGCAACCGGATGGAGTCTGAACTCAAGGGTGGTATCAGGGGGCCCTACGTCGACAAGCCAGGTTTGAGAGCCATTTACGTATGAGTCGACGGGAGGCCCAACACCCTCGTCGAGTGCAAGAATTAGAGCGGCGTCGATGCGCCAGAGTGCCGCTGCAGTAAGTGCGCCCATCAGAGAGTCCTCCTCGTCGTAGGCCGTTGGAGAACTGAATTCATCGTCATACATCGGAGGGTAGCCGCGTCTGCGGTCGGTGATGACATGCGGAGAAGAGGCCTCGGGAATGTAGCTGGAATGCAGCAGGAATGTAGCGGGGATGTAGCAGGAATGTACCGGGGTCGGTACGATGCCGAGATGTCCTCCTACGATCGCCTCTCCTCGCTGGATGCAAGTTTCTTGCACCTTGAGAGCCTTGAGACGCCGATGCATGTTGGGGCTGTATCAACTTTTGAGGGCGAGAGTTTCTTCGATAGCACTGGGAGGTTTCAACTCGCAGCGGCGCGCAAGCTCGTTGCATCGCGTCTCCACCTCATTCCACGATTCAGGAAAATTCTCAAATCTGTTCCTCTTCATCAAGGGCGCCCAATCTGGGTAGACGACCCACGCTTTGATATTGCGTACCACGTTCGACTCACCGCTCTTCCGTCACCTGGCACTCGCGAGCAGTTAATGACTCTCACAGCACGTGTGCAGTCGCAGTTGCTCGATAGATCGCGACCGCTCTGGGAGCTTTGGTTCGTCGAGGGTCTAGAGGAAGGCCGCGTCGCTCTGATCCAGAAAACTCATCACGCTCTCGTTGATGGAGTGTCGGGCGTTGATGTCGCAACGGTGCTACTTGATTTTCAACCTGAGCCGGCGTTTCGTCCCCCGCCGCGCTGGATCGTGGAGCCTCCTCCGGCCGAGTTACGGCTCCTCGCCGATTCGGTATGGGAGAGGGCGACAGAGCCGGCGGAGATAGTGAGATCTCTACGTGCCGGGCTGCGCGGCCCATCGAATGCGCTAGAGAACACAACACGCATTGCGCGCTCGGTCTCTTCACTATTCGGTACCGACGCACTTGCGCCGCATACATCTCTTAATGCTTTGGTCGGACGAAACAGGTTATTTGATGGCGTTACGATTTCGTTCGACGACGTGCACCGAGTTCGCCAAGCATTCGGAGGAACCATCAATGATGTAATTCTGGCTGGCGTATCTGGTGGCCTTCGCGATTTACTAGAGGCTCGCGGTGAGCCGATTGATGGCATGACTCTTAAAGCATTCTGCCCCGTCTCAGTGCGAGACGATGCCGAACGAATGCAGTTAGGGAACAGAGTCTCTGCGATGTTCGTGCCACTACCAGTTGGGCTACCTGATCCGGTAGAACGCCTAGAGGCAGTGCGAGATGCAACCTTTGACCTTAAAGAACGAGAGCAGGCAGTAGGCGCATCTTTTCTTCTTGACCTAACCCACTATGCAGCGCCAACACTTCTAGGGCTCGGTGCTCGTCTTGCGCACCGCCAACCATTCTTTAACCTTGTCGTTACAAATGTTCCAGGGCCCCAGGTTCCCCTTTACTGCATGGGCGGGCGCATGCTCGAGGCATTTCCGGTCGTTCCCCTAACGAAGAATCTCTCAATAGGCATTGCGATACTTTCATACTGCGGCAATCTCCATATCGGTCTTTTTGTAGATCGGGACACGTTCCCCGACCTGCCAGTGCTCTCATCTGCTCTCGAGAACTCTTTCGGTGAACTCTTGAAGCGCGCCGAGGAGCAGTTAGGCGAACCCGGCCGGTAGCATCAAGGGCGTGACTCACAGCCATGGACGCTCCGGTGAAGAGAACCCTGCCTCTATTGAGGAGGAGCGCGTATCCCCACCAAAGCGACTTCCAAAACAGGAGCAGGAGCAGGCCTCAGAGACAATTCTTGAGGTATCCCCTGGCGTAATTCGGATGCAGTTACCGATCTGGCTTCCGGGGCTCGGGCACGTGAACATGTACGGCCTTATGGATGACCGCGGCATCGCAGTAGTAGATCCCGGATTGCCTGGCCCAAAGTCTTGGAAGACCTTGAAAGCACGCCTTAAGTCTGCAGGTTTTCGTGTAAAAGATGTCCACACCGTGATCGTTACGCACTCGCATCCAGATCACTTCGGAGCAGCAGGGCGAATACGCAAGGAATCTGGCGGCGAGTTAATTGCACACCGTGCATTTACGACGTGGTCACTTGATCGCAACGGGCACACTCTCTCGGAGCTGGAAGCAGATCGGATAGAGCAAGAAGCCATCGACGAGGCGCTTGCTTATAACGGAGAGTCATTCGAAGAACTCCCATCACTCGGTGCCTCTGATGAGATCACAACCTCAGAGCAGCGCCAGTCGGTGCCATGGGGCGGACCTACTGCGTGGGGAGGGAGTCAGCACCCCGACCTGCCTATGAAACAGCGTTTTCGAATGCGCGCGCAGCGACTCCTATTTAGCCCGCCCGACCCAACGCGACGCGTTCGCCACGGAAGTCCACTAACTCTTGGGGGGCGTGAGTGGCAGGTTGTGCACACTCCAGGGCACACACTTGATCATCTCTGCCTCTGGGATGCAGACGGGGGAGTCTTATTATCAGGCGATCACGTCTTGCCGACGATTACCCCGCACGTTGCAGGCTCAGCGGTTGGAGACTCGCTGCGCTCATACCTCGCGACCCTAGATCTAGTTGCACACCTTCCAAATGTAAAGCTTGGTTTGCCCGCGCATGGGCACCCCTTTACCGATGTTCCAGGGCGCGTGGAGGCCATCAAGGAGCACCATGCCGAGCGCATGGAGACACTGCATCTTGCGTCAGTTGCGGTAGGCGCCGCGAGCGTCGAGCGCCTCTCTCACGAAGTATTCCCCGAGCGTCATTGGGGAGTAATGGCCGAGAGCGAGACCTTTGCTCACCTTGAGCACCTTCGCAGAGATGGCCTAACGGAGCGCTGGGACGATAACGGTGTGATGATCTACCGCAGTGCCCCGGTTTCGTAAGACACATTCTGATTAGGGCGCTAAGTTGAGGAAATGGCAAAGACTCTTGACGACCCGACCGCCGAAGTAACCGAGGTACTGCAAGCCTTTATTCGCAATGCTTGCGTAAACGACGGCACCCCTGACTCAGGTGGGGAGGTACGCAGCGCCGATCTTGTGACGGGCTATCTCGAGGGCTCGGGTCTAGAGCTCGAGTACTACGAGCCGCACCCCGGGCGCCGCAGTGTGCTCGCAAAGATTGAGGGCTCTGACCCAACGGCACCAGGGCTAATGCTCATGGGGCATACGGATGTTGTGCCGGTTAACGACTCGGGCTGGACCCATGATCCATTCGGTGGCGAACTCATCGATGGAGTTGTGTGGGGGCGCGGGGCGGTTGACATGCTTAATCTCACAGCCTCGATGATGGTTGCGTTCAAGCACTTGGCCGACTCAGGGTTCAAGCCTCGCGGAACGCTTTCGTATCTTGCAGTTGCAGATGAAGAAGCTTCTGGCACATGGGGTGCAGAGTGGCTGCTTGAGAACGAACTCGATGCAGTTCGGACAGAGAATGTGATTACCGAGTCTGGTGGATTTCAGATGGGTAGTCGGGGCGGGATTCGCCTCCCTGTAATGGTGGAGGAGAAGGGCGCTCTCTGGACCAAGCTGACAGTTCGCGGCACGCCTGGGCACGGTTCGCAGCCACATCGGACAGATAACGCTCTTTTAAAGGCTGCAGAGATTGTTACTCGTATAGGCAAGTACCGCCCACCTGCAAAGGTAGGCAACACTTGGCGCAGTTTCGTGGAGGGCATGCAACTTCCCCCGGAGCTCGCAGATCCAGAGAAGTTGGATGCTGTGATTGAGGGTCTGCCTATTGGGGCGAGCCGCCTCTTCCACTCCTGCACCCATACAACGATGTCGCCGAATGTTGCTCGGAGTGGCTCGAAGGTAAACGTCATCCCTGACCACGCAGAGGTACTCATTGATATTCGCGCGTTGCCAGGCGAGAGCGCCGAGGATGTGCGCGCAATGATCGAGGACGCATGCGGAGATCTTTGGTCAGAGATCGAACTCACAATTAGGGATGACGTGGCGACTGCCTCGCCGATCGATACTCCGCTGTGGGATTCGTTGGCGAGAGTCTCGGGGCGTTTATGTGAAGGCTCTGCGCTTGTTCCAATGATGATGGTGGGCGGCACCGATAACCGTTATTTCCGTCGCGCCGGTGCAGTTGGGTATGGATTCGGACTCTTTAGCGAGCGTCTGCGATTTGAAGATTTTGCATCCATGTTTCATGGGCATGATGAGAGAGTCGACCAAGAATCACTACGTCTATCGACCGAGCTATGGACAGCCCTAGCCCACGACTTCCTAACCTAGACCTGCCTTAACCAAGACCCTGCTCTCTTAGGAACTCCTCGAGCTCTGCAGCGATGTCGTCACCTGTCGGGATGCCGTCAGGGTTATCGGAGAGAGGATCCATAAACAGATCGTCGTCGTCCTCCGACTGCTCCGCTAAGCGCGCTACGTACTCACGTAGGTCGGCCACAACGGCGCTTGATGACCGCCTCGGCATGGCTCGCTGTCATCACTCATCCCCTACCGGATCCGTTCGTATGCTTCACCCGACGACCAAGCAACCAAGGCATCCACAACCCGTTGATCGAGTGAACCCAAACGAGCCGCTCCCTCTCCATGTAAAAGCCCGGTGAGGCAGCTCAGTTGACCTATGAACGTCATAAGAATTGAGGGTTCCAGTACCTCATCGAATGGCAGTCCGCCATAGCAAATCTCGATCATCAACGAGTAAGGCACCGCGAGATCCAGCCGATTCTGACATGGGCCGTGGCGACCTCTCCTCTCAATTCCATCACGGATATGTTGCACCCATGTCACCTCAGACAGAGTGCAATGCGCCATCGTCCAGACCACATCGAGGTCAACTTTCGGCAACGCGACAGCGTCCCCCTCAGTTTCAATATACGGCGGCAAGGCACCTTCGAATAACAGAGTCGAATCTTCCCTAACGCTCATTCGTGGAATTCCGTCCGAGCCGGCATCCTGGATATCGATTTCATACGCCATCGGAGGCTCCGGATGCCGTTAATCCAAGCTCATCGTAGATCTGTGCGACGAGAATCGGCCGTATCTGCTCGACGTTCTTCCGCGGATCGCCTGTGATGCCGTTGCGAAATGCTGCCACAACAAGATCGCAATCGGGGTCGGCCCAGGCAAAGGAATTGCCGAGAAAGCCCGAGTGCCCGAAGGCCCCCAAACTAGGTCTTGTACCGAAACGGTGCGTATTGAGATTAGACATAAACCCCAAAGCAAAGTCGCATGTCCGGCCAAGGACCGGGTCGTTCTTGTCCTTCCGGTGCGTGTCCGTCCACCGCCTAACCATGGCGGGACTCGGTAGTCCGGAGACTTCCTCACCCTTGAGCGCGCGGTGAACAGACGCATACCAACGACCAAGTCCCGAAATGGACGCGAACCCTCCCTCGGCGGCCGGTGGTGCAGGCGCCCAGAAGCGTGAGATGCGATCGTGCAGTAGTGGTAGACCCGTTGCGAGGTCGACGTAGCAACCGACCCTATCGATCCGTTCTCGATCATCCGAGCTTGCCGAAAACCAAATATCGCCGTCACACAGTAGAGCGAGATCCTCGGCGATCACGTCGTCCGCTGATCTTTCTGTGAGAGTTTCGATCACACATTTGAGAAGAAACCACGACGCAATCTCGCTGTACTCGCTCTTTCCAACAGCACCCGTGGCCAAGAGCTTCTCCGGAGCAAGCATCTGAAGCCTGCTCCACATAGAGGCCGTGTGGTATTCAAACGCAGCAGGTTCGCGCAGTCCGGCTTGATGGCTACACAGATCGCGGATCGTGAGGTCGCTCGTGCCTATGTGCACCAGCGATGAAACCCGAGCTGTCTCGTCCAGGCCCCGCTCCTCCAAGCATCGTGCCGTCGTCATAGCAACGATCGGCTTCGTGGCGCAATGGAGATTAAAGTAGGTGCTGGTTGAGATTTCAGTTCCGGGTACCGATTCACCTACTGCCACGTCACACACCACTGCGCCGAGGTGAGAGATAAAGAGTTGTGCACCGGTAAATAGTCCGGAGCGAAGTTCCTTTTCAAGTAGCTCCACGAACTGGTCCGTCATCTGAGGAACCGGAGGCCAGCTTGGGAGCGTCCACACCTTTGACTAGTCATGGCTGATCCAGCGTCTGACACTTGTTGACGGCGAGAAAAGACACAATCCGATCGGGTTCACCGCGCCGCGCTGAGTCCGCAAATTGGTGCGCCTGCTCAACCCCACCCGAGGCGTCCCGGAGATACGCGAAGCCAGGAATCACATTTTCGAGGTAGAGGAGAGTCCGGGGAGAAACCTCGAACGAACTGCGGTAATCGGAGAGCCATGCTCGGTACCAGATACAAGCGTTTGCCCTCTCCAGAATCGTCTCTAGCGGTGCTACAGCGCCATCCAACTGATAAAACCGCCATAGCGATTTAGTGGCTGGGACCCCGGATGGCCACTCCATTCGAGCCGCCTCACTACGGAGTGACTCGGGAGTGACGGTCTTCGCATCGGAGCCACAAGATAGGAGAGATGCACCGAAGATGAGAAGCAAAGCCAGCCGAGCAGTCCTCAACATCGCTTCTCCTTGCCATGGTTCGCTCCGTAGTCGTCCAACATTATTCTTGTCGCTCCTTGGAAGACGGTAGCGAGACCCGACGCGGAGTCATGATGGCGGCGACAATGCGAATAGCCACTATCCAAATAGCGAGAGCGACGCCACCAGCGCCATAACTTAACTGAGAGGAGAATAACGGAGACATCGACGAGGATGCGCGGAGCGGCCAAATTCCAATCCAGGGAGACAGATACTGAGCGAAAGCCAAAGTTGGAGCGAAGTACAGTACCGAGAGCAGCGCAAGCGTCAGAAGCTGAGTGCCCCAAATCGCGATCAGCGAACTTCGCCTATCCCCCAATATCTCGACCAGGGAGCCGCATAGGAGCGCGACGACGATCAACGCGGACAACGCTGCGCCAGATTGCGCTGCACCTACAGAACCGACCAGTCCAACTGAGAATCGCCCAGGCGCGCTAACGTTTGTCACGACACCGCCGACCACACCAGCGAACCCCCCGACGAGCATTGCTGCGAACGCGAGTCCATAGAGATTCCACCAGCCGCGCGCCTGGAGGCCTCTCGGGCCTAGCCCGAGGGAGATCTCAATCGCTCGAACCCCGAGTTCTGTGTCGCGGCCGATGCACAGGAATGCGATCGGTGGGAGCCAGATCAGGCTGGCCGTGGCCGTTGCCGTGCAGCCGTTGACGAAAGCCGCAAAAACGCCGGAACCGCTGGCGCCCAGCGCTGCAACGGGCCAGATTCCTCCAAGCCCCCCGACGATCATTACTGTCAGGGCGGAGAATCTCCAGCCTGGTCCGAGCAGCGTCGCTTCGAGCCTTGGACGGGCTAACCAGCTTTCGATCGGCTGCACACCGTGCTTCTGAGGCATCAGCCTGTGTGGCCGTTGACTACTCGCAAGACGGCACCGTTCACTTTCCGCAACCTCCACGACCGGCCTTGTGGTTCGAGATCAAACGAATAGCCAACCGTCGTGTGTCTGCTTCCCGTCCGAACCGTCGCTACAACGGGCACAGAACTTGGCGAACTCATTTCACGTTGTGGTCCGATGACAACAGCGCCTTGAATGAGAGGAGCCCAAAATGGATCAGACACATCGATGCCTTTCGGTGGCACAAGACCAACAGGGTAGCGACCATGACTGACGCTCGCGACGAAGGACTTCACGACATCGATACTTGACGCATGTCGGCTCTTGGCTTCCAGCCAACTCGGTTGCAGGTGCCAGGGCAACGCCTCTCGGGCGAGGGGTGGGAGGACAAGAGCAATGGCAACAATTACCCCTACGCCTGCCAGACCGGTGTGTCGCAACCGAGAACTAACAGAGGTGCTTGAACTGCGTAACACTGTGTCAAATGTGGAGACCACCCAGAGGACGGCGCACCACGAGAGTAGGACAGCTGCACCGCCAAAAGCGGACCGCGGACTTCGAAGCGCGATCAGACCCGACGCTTTCGATATGCCCGCGTTGCTCTCCAGTAGGGTTGTTAGCGCACCACCCGGAGCAAATGATTGAATCGAGACAATCGCCGGAACCCGTGCTGCGAACGATCCGACAATCGGCAGCAGGGAGCCGAAGAGAACGAAACTTCCGGCAACTGCGGCGAGGGGGCGACGTGTTGCAGTTCCGATCAGCGCCCCAGTGGCTGCCGCCAAGCCGCAGGCGACTAATAATCGCCAAACAGCGCTCGAATCTATCGGTACTAGACCCGCGTCTCGAAGAACGAGATCATGGCCTGACCCAATGATCGTAATAACGCTTCCAACCACCCTAGAGAGCCAGTAAATAATTCCGCACAACACGCCGAGTACGAATCCGGTGGAGACTCGCTGCAGTGTCTGTTGAGTAATCGACGACCCTGCGACCCAAGAATACGAAGAACGCAAAGTGGAGTGCCACAAGCCCCCGGCCTCAGCGCCCAGCATCGCCGCAGCTATCAGAGCTATATAGCGACTCTGGTCATCCGATGTTGCAAGGGCAAACAGCGACGGACTGAGGTCAAGGGTGCCGCTATACACTCGCGTCGTGCCGATCAGCACGGCGAGAACGGTGACGACGAGTGCCAGTCTGATCGCGCGGCGTCCAAGGACTGCTCTCGCTTCGCGAAGAGCGAGAATCATGGAAGGAGGTCACCTTCAAATTTACCTGAATTCATGCGAATGTTCCGGGCGCCGAGTCTCTCGACGAACTCGTGATCATGTGTGGCTACCAGAAGACTGCAGCCGTCACTGCGACGCGCCTCAAGGCTGTCAGCCAGCCATTCCCATGCTCCGTCGTCGAGCCCGCTCGTCGGCTCATCAAGAATGAGAACAGCTGGGTCAAATAGCAGCGCTCTCGCGAGTTCCAGACGCTTTGTCATTCCCGTTGAATACGTACTCACTGGTCGGTGTTCGGCTGCGGAGAGCCCGACTTCATCGAGCAGTGGGCCGATCCGTCCCTGAGCCATCCGATTACCCTCACAGGCCAGGATCAGGTTCCTGGAACCTGAAAGCCAATCGTAGAAGCCCGGCCACGAGAGAAGCGCCCCAACTCCCCGCGGAGGCTCGCGATGACTCACCGGGCGTCCATTGATCTCTAGTGATCCGGCCACCCGGCGAAGCAGCCCCAACGTAGTCAGGAGCAGTGTTGACTTTCCAGACCCGTTTGGACCAACCAGAGCGAGCGCTTCACCTTCGCTGATGGAGAATGAGACAGGCCCCGCACGAAACGACCCACGCTCTACCACTATGCCAGTGGCCCGCACGATAGCCGAGTCCGTTCCGTCGTCCATCGCTCAGATGCTCACTCGAGCGACGGCATTCACGGCCGGATACGAAATCCAGTAACCACCGGCGCTGTCGGAGAGGATCTGACTCCCACCGACACCAGGACGCCCCGAAACCTCGAAGTCGCTATCGATACGCACGGCTTGCTTCCCGAGGGGCCATACGCTGATAGATGCAGTCGCGCCTGTTGACTCCAGCACCACATTCACAAGGGTGTCGTCGGCGATAGGAATTATACGCGTGCTCGTGGCCCCAGTCTTTGCGACGAGGGCAACGTCAACTGCCGCAGCCCCTGCACTCACCCCCGTCCAGAGAAAGACCGATCCATCATGGAGGATCGTGCAATGATCGTAGAATCCAGTCAACTCGATGTGGCCCTGGTCCCGCAGGGTGTTGCTACCCAGCCAAACGAGGCGCGCACTTGGAATTCGTTGGGACTGCGACGAAGCGTCGTCATACGAGCGAATGCCTCCGACGAGGAGCACCGCATACTCGCCATCGCGCGCTTGACCGACACATGGCGTCGATCTCGGTGACACGGAGCCAGGCGCGGCCCGCTTCGTTTGGGCAAGAATACGATCGACGTCGGCGAGAACGATCGTTGCGTTGTCGTTTAGAGCAAGTCCCGGCGCCTGAAGGGAAAGGAAACGATCTCGATCGGTTGATGCCACACGAAGTGTTCCAAAACCTGCGGATGGTCCGCCCTGGAAATCTACCTGGTTGCCGAGCTCGGGTCGAAGACCAGTCGGTCGTGTGGCAAGGATCGGCCCACCGTCTTGGACCGCACGATACTTTCCGTCACCGCCGAGCAACAGAGGCACGCTACGTGCAGTACCTGTCGAGCGAATGACTCCAAGGGCAACTGTCATCGGATCAGAGAGCGAGCTTCGCGGGAATCTGAGAGACACCGTATCCCATCGGTTGTTTGAGAACGCGTAAAACCCTGCATTGTCGGCGACAAGGGGGCCTGGGCAAGAGGTGCAGACCAGCCGAGGAGCGCGACGTAGGTTCGAATGCCAAACCGCCAATGTCTTGTTGCCGTCGGTCACGAACCGGATCCTGATGCGATCATCCGAATCTTGGTAGAGGAGTGCCGCCGTCGTCGGCGAAGCAGCAAGTAGCGATGGCAGACTCGCCCACGGGGGACCAGAACGTGTCACCGACTCAGAAGCCTCGGCGCGGACTTCGGCGGGCGCAGAGTAAGCCGTCACGGCTAACAGGCAGAGAATGACAACAGCACTTGAAACACTCTTCACGAATTGCTGATTGTCCCTCGGGCCGCCAATCAACTTGCAATTCTCAGGTTGTAAAGCTCTGTCACTTGGTCGCTATTGCGTTAATCCAGCACGATGGGTCCGAGACATTTGGAACGTCAAAAATCGCTTTGGTCCAGATTTCAGTACTACCACCCGGGGACAGGAAGTTTCCACTCATATATTGAATCGGAACCGGATTCCCCATATTGGAGCCGTGGTTGTCGGGCGAGTCGTATTGGGACCAGTAGGGGTCGTCCGGGCTATTGCGCTGGGCTCCGAAGCGCACAGTCTCATTCGACTGGGGCCCAAAGTTTGTTGCCGTTACCGCATAGCGGTAGGCATAACGGTCCCAGTAGTAGCTACTGCCACTGTCGCCACCATAGAAGCGGAAACGCGCAGACCGGCTCTTTCCGGTCCCTGAGATGATGGCGGACAGGCTGCTATCCGCGCTAATGCTGTATGAGATACTGACTTCGTCAACACCGCACTGCCCCGACAGCGTATCGCGCGCGTTTGCTGGCTGCGCTTGTCCGATGAGCATCGCTACACAGCTCGCGCCAACTCCGACACTTGCTGCTTGGCGCGCAAGACGCTTGACTTCCATCTCTTGCCTCCTGTTAGGAGCACATGGATCTCGGATCGGCATGATGGGAGCCGCTAGCTGTACGCCTGCCCGGCCGATTTGTGCAACGTAGCACAGCGCCAGCAACCCGTCAACGTCTTTCTGAAGTTGACCCACATTGTTGGACACCTGCCTTAACCAAGACCTGCCTTAACCAAGACCTGTCTTAACCAAGACCTGTTCTAACCAAGACCTGTTCTAACCAAGACCTGTTCTAACCAAGACCTGCCTTAACCAAGACCTGCCTTAACCAAGACCCTGCTCTCTTAGGAACTCCTCGAGCTCTGCAGCGATGTCGTCACCTGTTGGGATCCCATCAGGGTTATCGGAGAGAGGATCCATAAATAGATCGTCGTCGTCCTCCGACTGCTCCGCTAAGCGCGCTACGTACTCACGTAGGTCGTCATCATCTGCAACAAAGGTATCGATGCGCGCTCTCCATGCTGCAGACTGCACGCGCAACTCTCCGAGGCTGATCGGTATGTCTGTGATATTTGATAGCGCCTCGAGTAAAGCAACCTGCGCTGGAGGGTTCGGTGGGGTAGCTACGTAGTGAGGAACTGGAGCCCAGAGGGACGCTGATGGAATCCCCGATGACCTGAGAACATCGTGGAGAACTCCAACAATTCCAGTAGGCCCTTCATAGCGAGAACGTGTCATCCCAAGTCGGTCCATCAGTGCAGGCTCGGTTGTAGATCCAGTGATCTTGACGACTTGATTATGTGCGGCATCGGCCAGCAATGATCCAAAGGTCACCGCTAACTCACACCCCAACTCACCAGCTGCCTCAAGAATCGCGTCACAGAACTCGCGCCATCGCATGTGAGGCTCGGGGCCGAGGACCAGAACCAAGTCGCGAGATGATCCTGGGATTCGCACGGCTAGTAGACGCGTGCCGGGCCAGCGAACTTCACGGGTCACACCATCTGTAATAACAACTGTCGGTCGCAGTGCCTGAAAATCAACATGGCGCTCTGGATCGATATAAGCAAACTGCTCAGCGTCGTACTGTGTAGCGAGTCGCTCTACTGCGTCTGTTGCCGCATCTCCAGCATCGTTCCAACCAGTAAAGGCTGCCACGAGAACTGGATGACGCAGAACGGGGTGGTCTTCCCAGACGAGGCTGCTCATATATGAGAGCCTAGGGGAGGAACGCCGCTGATTTCAGACGATGCCTAGGCGCTGTGTACATGTCCATGCGCAGCCCTAACCGCAGGACTAACCCCAGGCCTAACCTCTAAGCGCAGCGATAGTGGAGTTCGACGCACGCTGTAGCGCTCCGTCCACTAGCCCTCCTACCAGGGCCCCCATTGCCTCAAAGCCATCGCCGAGAGTCTTGCCCATCTGAAAACGGGCATTGATGCCCTCAACAATGATGGCCAATTTGAAGGCTGCGAAGACCTCATACCAATCCAGGTCATCGACGCTGCGCCCGCTCTTGAGCGCATAGGCCTCGACAATCCCGTCATGGTCAAGGAAGCCGTCCTGAGAGCCAATTGCAGATCCGGTGGCTATCACCTGCGCATCTGCCTGCCCCCAGTAGAGAAGAAAAAGGCCAAGGTCGGTTAGCGGGTCACCAAGGGTAGACATCTCCCAGTCGAGGACGGCTGCGATGCGCGACGGGTCTCTCGGGTCCATCATGGTGTTATCTAAACGGTAATCGCCGTGCACAATGGTGGGGCTTCCTGATGCAGGCAGAGCATTTTTAAGGCGCCTTGCGACCTCATCAACAGCGGGTATCTCTCTGGTCTTGGAGCGCTCCCACTGCTCTCCCCATCGCCTTACCTGGCGCTCGCAGTAGCCCTCGGGCCTACCAAAGTCTCCGAGACCAATTGCGTTGTAATCAACCGCGTGGATGTCCGCTAGAACATCGACAAGCGCGTGCGAGACATTCTTTGCGTCAGTAGGTGAGAGCGAGGCTATAGATGATGCGTCTCTATAGATCACGCCGTCGACGCGCTCCATTACGTAAAAGACTGCATCGTTTATCGCTAGGTCATCGCAGAACCCAAGAATCTTTGGGACTGGCACCGCTGTGTTCGCAAGTGCATGCTGCACGCGGTACTCACGAGCCATGTCGTGGGCTGTTGGGAGCACATGCCCTAGAGGTGGCCTCCGCAGTACCCATTCATTCGTACCGTCATTAACGAGGTATGTGAGGTTGGATCGTCCGCCTGCTATCAGACTTGCTGAGAGCGGAGCGCCCGAGTAGCCATCAATATTCTCTGCAAACCAAGCCTGAACTCTTGCTAGGTCGATTCCAGGATCTGTGCCGGGCTTGATGCCCTCAGGGCTATCGGTACTGCTCAACGCATTTGCTCCTAGGTCTAATCGTTTCAAGACTCATCGCTCGAGGTCTCAATGGGGAGAGACGATAGATGCTTTCTAACGCTTAGAGGCAAAATAGTTCGAGAAACGCGTCGAATAAATAACGTGAGCAGGTATTAGGAGCGCAGATCGCCGCTTACCGGCGATGAGGGGTCTCTAGCGATTGATCAGGCGACGCGAGGGGTGCGAGGTGCCACGGGGCTTCCATCGCCCTTTGGGTAACGAGCAACACGCCCTACAGGCATATCAACTCGGTAGCCCGCTGCTGCGCGCTCTTCCTCTGACTCGCCGCCCCAGAACCCATACTCACGGTTCTCTCGTGCCCAGTCACGGCAGGGTGCCATCGCTGCGCACTCGGTGCAGACGCCTCGTGCCTTGGACTCGCGTACAACGCGTGCCTCAGGGCGCTCACCGGCTGGAGCAAAGAAGAGCTCTGTTCGCCCTTGACATGCAGCATCAGCGGTCCACGCGAGTGGCCCCGTAAAGACAATGCTTGACATGATTTCTGCTGCCATTTTTAGCTCCTTGGATCTTGGATCAAAACCGATTGGAATTCGAAGTGGTTATTTTTAAAGTGCCATCCGGTGCCTTGGCTACCGGTGGGATAACTCTTGCTGTACGACTTAAGGCTCTCTGTAGGGTTCCTGAATG
>WLHA01000039.1 GCA_009702955.1 Actinomycetota bacterium | reverse complement strand
TTCCTAACTGAAGAGAGACTTACGCCCGTCGGGGCAGAAGGCGCGCAGCAAGCCGCATCGTCACTCTCAGGCTGCGCGCTCATGAAATCAGAGTCTGCTGTTTTCACGTACCACTCCCATCGCGCTCCATCCGGGTCGCTTACCCAGGTCTCGACCTTCTCGGCAAAGCAGCAGATGGTGTCGTCTATTCCCGTTGTTATGAGACCTGCCTCACTTAATCTCGACTCAGCGGAGACAACTTCGTCAGCGCTCTCTGTCTCAACTCCAAGATGGTTAATGGTTCCACCTTCCTCACCCTCGAAGAGGACCAGTTTTAATGGTGGATCAACAACCGCAAAGTTTGCGTAGCCAGGCTTGCGTTTAGCTGGGCCAACACCAAAGAGACGGGTATAGAACTCAACCGCCGCGTCGAGGTCACTCACGTTAAGGGCTAACTGCAGTCGAGACATTTACTCCTGCTTTCGCTATGTCGGGAAGGTCTTAAAGTCGGGAAGGTCTTCAAGTCGAGAAGATCTCTATGAACGCACATTAGCGAATGAGCAAGAGCAGCAGAGGGCGAGGGCGAAATGAAGAACGCGCAACGACAAGTAGAAATAGCGACATATAGGACTCGTGGCGCGACGCTTAGACGCGAAGAAGCGGCCTATCTCTAGGCCGCTTCTTCAACGTTCACAGCGCGTATCTCTCGCGCCCCTCCACGAAGGAGGAAAAGTGGTCGTGTTACTTCTTCTTCTTTGTAGTAACAAGCTTTCCAAGAATGTCGCGGCTCGAGAGAATGAGGAGGTCCTCACCATCGACAGCAACCTCGGTGCCTCCGTACTTGGAGTAGATCACGGTGTCGCCGACAGCGACGTCGAGAGGAATGAGCTCGCCGGTGGTCTCAGAGCGACGCCCTGGTCCTACTGCAAGTACCTCGCCCTGCTGGGGCTTCTCCTTGGCGGAGTCAGGGATTACAAGACCACTAAAGGTGGTCTCCTCGGCCTCGGCGGTGCGAACGACGATTCTGTCGTCAAGCGGTTGGAGGTTCATCTGGTGGAACTCCTAGTGGGGATTGGCCCTTAAAGGGCGGGGATCGGATCTGCTCACTTGGACCGGTAGGTCTTTACCCTGAAGGCCTTCACCCTCGCGGGCTCTGGCACTCCCGGGGTGCGAGTGCTAATGAACCTACCAATTGGAGCGCCCCGGCGGCAAGGCGGGCGAACTTTAGGTTGAGATCCCCTAGGCGAGCCCCTAATCAGCCCCGATCAGCCCCGATCAGCCCAGGCGCATCCCCGACGAACCCGAACTGGTCCTAGCCAGCGGACTCTGGCCTCAGCCGATAGTCGGCAGGATTAATCCTGGAGTTGCTCCGTCATCTAGAGAGGTCGGTCCATCTGAGATAAGTCGGAAATGGGCCGCTGCTGCGATCATCGCGCCGTTATCTGTGCAGAGGTCATGGCGCGGCAGGAGGGCTCTCCTGCCACTCTTCTCGGCGACCTCGGCCACACGAGCTCGGAGTCGCGAGTTGGCTGCAACTCCACCACCGAGGACCAGTGTGCGCGCACCTATTTGATCAGCTGCCTTCTCAAGTTTGTAGACCAGTGTCTCCACTACCGCTTCTTGAAACGACGCAGCAATATCGTGCGCAGGGCGGTCAGGGTTTCTACGAATCTCAAGCATCACGGCCGTCTTCAAACCGGAGAAAGAAAAATCAAGCCCTTCGTTGAGCATGGGGCGCGGGAATGCAACCGCTCTCGGGTCACCATCTTTAGCGATGCGGTCAATCACAGGGCCACCGGGGTAGCCCAGCCCTAGAGCACGCGCGACCTTGTCATACGCCTCTCCGGCGGCATCGTCGACTGTCTGCCCAAGGATGCGGTAGCGCCCGGTTCCCTCCATAGAGACGATCATCGTGTGCCCACCTGATACCAGGAGAACAGCCATCGGCATCTCGACACTCGGATCTTCTAGCCACGCGGCATGTAGGTGTGCCTCGAGATGATGGACACCCACATAAGGCACATCAAGCACAAGCGCAAGAGCCTTCCCTGCACTTACTCCAACAAGAAGTGCGCCTGCGAGGCCCGGGCCATGGCATGCCGCTACTGCGTCTAACTCTCCGAGGCTTACCCCTGCTTCATCTAAAGCCCTTGTAATTACCGCATTAATTGACTCGAGGTGAGCACGACTCGCTACCTCGGGAACAACGCCGCCGTACCGTGCGTGGAGTTCGACTTGGGTCGAGATCACATTCGAACGTATGTCTAATCCATCGACCACTACCGCCGCAGCGGTCTCATCGCATGACGTTTCGATTCCAAGAATTGTCGTCACGAGATCTCCCCGCTAACGATTCTTGGGAGTTCAAACCTTGTGCTTGAGGCGTAGCGCAGCGAGTACTGAGCTAGGAGCTCCCCATACTCAGCGCTATCGATATCTCGAACCCACATGATGAACGCATCCTCTGCGTTGTCTTGGTAGTAACCCTTTCGGGCACCTACAGATACGAAACCAAATCGTTTATAGAGACCCTGAGCGGCGCGGTTCGATGCGCGCACCTCAAGGGTCATCGCGTTGACACCACGCTCAAGCGACGACTTAGCAAGCGCAAGCATGAGTCTCATTCCGATAGCGCTTCGCTGCGCTCCTGGGTCCACAGCGATCGTAGTGATGTGCCCCTCATCGCCAACGAACATGATTCCTGCATATCCGATGACTCGACGTCCATCGCGTGCAACGAAATAAGCGCGGCTTTCCTTTAAATCCAGTTCACCGAGCATCAGCGTGCGCGACCAAGGGCGCGGATAGACCTGCTTCTCAATTGCAATTACAGCGGGGAGGTGACGGCGACGCATTGGGGTTATATCAATAATCGTGCCCGCCATTACTTGCCGACCTTGTTCCAATTAAGTTCAGCGTCACTCTTGCGCAGGTAACGAGGGCGCACTGAGTCGGCTAGTTGGCCCAAGCCATTCTCGAGGTCCCTCGATGCCCTAAGAACTAAGACTCCACCGCTCGGAATCGAGTACTCAGGGCCGGCAACCTCGATTGAGTCATGGCCTGCGAAAACCTCTGCGTAGACCCCTGCACCACCGCCGACAACTAGGACTCTCTCTCCAAGTTGGAGCAACCGATCCAAGAATTCCTGAGCCGATCCAACCTCATCATCAGTGAGGCGCTCAATCACTGGATCGCCGTGATCGAGGACCCCGGTTCTATATGTTGCGCAGAACACTTCTTTGCGGCGTGCATCGAGCACAGATGCGACAACTCTCCCGTCGCGAGCATGGGGTATAGCCAGAATGTCGAGGGTTGATACTGGCAGCACAGGGACTCCAAGTGCATGCCCCATCGTCATCGCTGTGGTTACACCCACCCTTAAACCAGTAAATAACCCAGGGCCAATCCCTACACCGATCGCATCAAGATTCTTTGGGCGCAACCCAGCCTCGGCGAAGAGCAACGTCAGCGCGGGCGTGAGCACCTCTGCATGGCGTCGATCGGCCGGGAGGCTTGACTCACCAAGAATTACACCATCAACCGCGATCGCAATACTCACATGACTCGTTGCAGTATCTATTCCAAGAACTGTTGTCACTGCATCGAACCCACGAGGACTGTCAACGCATCTGATCGGCTGCTCCAGGCTTCGCCGAATGTTTGAAGCACAAGCAAGCGATCGCTATCCCCACCCTCAGGAAGTAACGAGATTGTTATCTCGAGCCTCTCATCGCCGAGAGCATCAAGAGCGGCGTCACCCCACTCGACAATGGTGACGCCGTTATCTAGAACTTCGTCGATACCAAGGTCTAGGACCTCCTGCATATGACCCAATCGATAAATATCGAGATGCTGGAGAGGAAGGCGGCCAACGTATTCACGCACAACCGTAAATGTTGGGCTCAGCATTGGCTCTGTGACACCTAGACCGGCACCGATTCCCTGAGCAAGCGCAGTCTTCCCGGCACCTAAATCCCCGGTGAGGATAATCAAATCTCCCTCGCGAAGAATCTCAGCGAGGGCTCCTCCAAGAGCTCGGGTTGTGTCAACGCTGCTAGTCATTAACGAGATTGAAGTCATTACTTCACCTCCGAGGGGTCGCTAGCCAATGCAAGCTTGATCGCCTCGAAGTCGCTACGCGCTTCAATGAGGCCAGCGGAGCCACGACGCGCAACTGCAGCAGGGTGGAGAACAGGGATGAGCACACCCCCACGGTATGCGACAGGGGTCCCTCGCAACTTAGTGATGCCGGTCTTTGTCTCTAAAAGCAGCTTTGTTGCAAAATTTCCTAGCGTTACAAGAACTCGAGGTGAGATGTACTCAATCTGCGAAGCAATAATCGGCGCGCAGGCTGCTACCTCACCAGGCTCTGGGTCTCGATTGTCAGGCGGGCGACACTTCACGACATTGGAGATGTAGACCTGATCTCGCGTGAGCCCGATTCCCTCGATCAGGCTTGTGAGAAGTCTCCCGCTGCGCCCGACAAAAGGCTCGCCGGTCAAATCCTCCTGGGCGCCCGGGGCCTCCCCAACAAACATGAGTTCAGCATTTGGGTTCCCTGCGCCAAATACAACATTGGTACGCGTCTCGCAGAGACTGCAGTTGCGGCAGGCGAGAGCATTGGTTCTCAGAGAGTCAAGTGACTGCATTTAACTCGACTCGAAGAGGTGCTTAGGAGCCTGAGCTCGCAGAGCTGTGCTGAACCCTGCGCGCGAACGACGAGATCAGTTCGTTTACAAGGTCGGTACGCTCGAACATCAGCATGTGCCCTCCGCGTGGAACGATCTCTAACGACGCACCAGGAATTGTCGCAGCCATGCGTCGTGCCTCCGCCGGAGGAGTCAAAACATCTGCAGTCCCACCGATGACAAGCGTAGGCATCCTGATCGAGGCGATCTTCTCCACGAGATCGAGATTAAGGAGTGCTCGGCCAGCCGCCCTACGCGTCTCCGTCGGGCACTCAAGAACCATCTCTCGGGTTAGCTCGATGTGGCTAGGCAGCGCTTCGCTACCGAAGCCAACACGGCTCATCAAATAGCCAAGATCGCGTCGATTAAGTAGCCCGGTGACGTCAGGCCCACGGTCACTAATCGCACCAACGAAACGAGCAAGTCCTTCGTGGCCTGATAGCGGGGTTCGAGCCATTGAGGAGAGCATCACAATTCCCGAGACGCGCTCAGCTGCAATCTCGGGGAATGTCACCATGAATGCCAGCACTGCGATGCCGCCCATTGAGTGACCGACTAGCACCGCGTCACGCAGGTCCATCGATTCAAGGACAGTTCGGACATCCCACGCGAGGTTCTCAATTGTGTGCCCAGAAGATCCGGCGACGGATGCGCCATGCCCGCGGTGATCAAAGGCGATGGCGCGAAACCCTGCCCCTGGGAGGAACTCCATCTGCTTAGCCCATGTTCGTACTGAGAGCGTGACCCCATGCGAGAGAACTACTGGAGGACCCTCGCCGCGGCTAATTGCGTGGATTACTCCGCCATCGTGGCTCGGGAAGGTATGCGTCTCATCAAAAGCTGGCATGAACTCGTTAAGTGCGTCGGGGTCTTCTTGTCTGCGTGAGCGGCGAACCGCTGCCTGCTCTGCGCCCCAGACTGCGGCGGCCGTTGCTGCAACTACTGCGAGCCCTACGAAGGTCTTATTGCGTGCGCTCATTCTCTGTACTCCCTCGGAACCCGCGGGCCAATCCCACAGACAATTTCATATGCAATCGTATTCAGTAGACCGGCCCATTCGCTTGCTGTTATCTCCTCATCGCCTTGTTTTCCTAAGAAAACAACCTCATCACCGATTGATACATCGACATCGCCAACATCTACTAGGAGCTGGTCCATCGTTATGCTCCCCGAGATCGGGAATCGCTGCCCTGCAATTAGGACTTCTCCACCTACTTCGCCGAGGCGCCTCGGCACCCCATCTGCATAGCCGACTGGAATCGTTGCGATTGTTGAGGCACTCATCAATTCATAGCGTTGTCCGTAAGAGAGCCGATCGCCTGCACTGAGCCGCTTAACAAATGTAACTTCGCTTGTGAAGCTAAGCGCTTGCGTCAGACCGTCGAGTGGCTCAAGCTCAGGGCTAGGAGCGATGCCATAAATCGTGATTCCTAAACGCACCATGCTGAGCCGCGCGTCTGGACGAGTAAGCGCGGCAGCCGAATTGGCGGAGTGGGTAAGGACTGGATGTATTCCAGCGCTCTCAAGGTCAGCGAGTACCGAGCTAAATCGCTCCAACTGCGTATCCACGAATTTGGAGTCTGCCTCATCTGCAGTTGCGAAATGCGTAAACACTCCCTCGAGAATTAGGCCGGAGTCCGCCACTATTCGTTGAGCTAGTGCGAGCGCTTCCTCTGTAGTGCAACCGACTCGATGCATACCAGTATCTACTTTGAGATGCACCGGGATCGCTTGACCAGCGTCTCGCCCAGCGCGCCCTAACGCATCTATGCCTGCCTCGGTGTAGACCGTTGAGGTCAATCCATTAGCGACAACGGCATCAGCAACACTTGCGGGGGGTTCCGACAACAGGAGAATTGGCGCTGTAATCCCTGCAGCGCGCAGCAGTGCACCCTCCTCGACTATCGCTACACCTAAGCGCGTTGCACCGGCCTCCAACGCGCAACGCGCGATTGGCAACGCTCCATGGCCGTAAGCATCGGCCTTGACAACCGCAAGGACCTCTGCCGGAGCAGAGTCGCTAACTAGGCGTCGAATATTGGATCGGACCGCTGCGAGATCAACCTCTACGCGTGCCGGGCGAAAACGTGGGGTCACTTTGCCCGTGCGAGGTGGCGTATTACATCTCCTCTGGCGACGATACCTACGACCTTGCCATTACCGTCGATAACCGGAACGTGAGTGACCTGCTTGTCATGCATCAGACTCGCTAGATCTTCTAGCGAAGTATCCGGGCCCACCGTCTCGGGATCAGTCTGCATAAGTTCTCCCACGGTGGAGGCCGCGGCGATACGTAGTTCTTCATCGAAACGTTTCAAGTGGCTCGGCAGAGTGAACTCAATACCAGGCAGAAGCGCAATCGTTGTCGGTACATGAATGCCGGCCTCGCGAAGCAGCAGGTCTTCGTCGCGAAGTAACCCAACAAATTCGTCTGCGTCATTCACCACAGGGACAGCACCGATCGAGCCATCGGCAAGGATCGACGCGACCTCAATGATGCTCATACCCGGGTGAACTGTTTTGACCTCTGAGGTCATAATTTCGCTGACAATCGCCATTGGGGCTCCTGGTGCTCTGGTTGATTATTGATGCTGATCTGTCATCGTGCCACTAAATCTTGGCCAAGCAGCGGGTATCGCAGAAAGTAAATCGCTGGCCACAAGGCAAGTATGCCCCGCGAAGTCGCTCGCGCGGCAGTGGAGCCAGGCCCCAGCAGCTGCGGCCCTCCCCGGCGAGATGCCTGAGGCAAGCAGCGCGGCGATTATTCCGGCCAGAACATCACCCGATCCCGCTGTTGCAAGCCATGGACCCCCTGAATTTACGATGTACGCAGCTCCACCAGGCTCAGCGATCACTGTCGTTGGGCCCTTTAAGAGCACTGTTGCCGCGGCTTCTCTTGCCAGCCCTCGAGCGGCAGCGACCCTATCTGAGCCGACCTCCCCAGAGAGTCGCTCGAACTCGCCCTCATGCGGCGTGAGGATCACTGGGCCTAGCCCTAACTCGGCACGCTCCTGAAGAGCAGAGAGGTCGCCGCCGAGCGCATTGAGGCCATCTGCATCTAGAACTATTGGGGCCGCCACTCCGCCGATGAGTGCCCTCACCATCTCTGCAACCCCATGATCTGCACCGAGCCCCGGGCCGATTAGCACTGCATCGAATCGACGAGCGGCCTCTATCAAGTACTCCGACGAGTCGCTGTTTAGACGCCCCTCCTGGCCCAACGGAATGACTCGAGTAATTACCTCGCTGCCCCAAGAGACTGTGGCCTCAAGCGATTCGGCGGATTCGGCGGAGTGCGCCCCGCCCTGTCGCGGCGATTCGGCGAGCGATTCGGCGGATTCGGCCGTGCCCTGTCGCAGCGATTCGGCGAGCGAATCGGCGGGCGATTCGGCGCCACTTGGATCTGGCGAATAGACGACCACAACTCCCGACCCTGCCCTCAGAGCACTAGCGGCGGAGAGGCGTGGCGCCCCAGC
>WLHA01000038.1 GCA_009702955.1 Actinomycetota bacterium | reverse complement strand
TCAGATTATTTTGGACAGGATTATTACCGAGCGAGTCCGAGAGTGGACCCGCGGGGACCGGCATCTGGGACGCATCGAGTAATGCGCGGCGGATCATTTTTATGCCACGCCTCATACTGCAGGCGTTACCGAGTAGATGCGCGTAGCTCCAACACTCCAGATACGAGCGTTGGCCATCTTGGGTTTCGTGTTGTAGCTCTGCCATAGGTCGGAGCATTCGATCTCGATACCGGCGTCTATATCGGCGTCTATATCGGCGCCGATACCGGCCTCTATATCGGCCTAGATATAGACGCCGATGTTCATGCAGCCATAGGTAGTAGGTCCCGGGACTTTGTTCCCATGGTCGCCGCGCACTCCCATGTTCCTATCTCTATTCTCTCTATTCCCAACGCAATCACAACAAAGCCCCATCGCTTCAAGCGCGTAGCGCTGCAATGCCGAAGCACCTGGTGTCCGAGAAACACCAAGTGAAGAAGGCAATAGTGCGCTACACACGAAACCACCTCATCAAGACCTCGATCGCCACAGCAACGGTTATCGCCCTCGCGATACCAGCGGCAGCTGCAGGCGCCGCTACTACCTACCCTGCAATGAAGGTCACTGCTCCTGCGGCGAGTTCTGTTGTTGCAGGGTCCGCGGTAGCACTCAAGAGCATCGCGGGGAGCGGCACCACAGCCACATGGACCCCAGCACGAGTTACGTTCCAGATCGACGGCGTAAACGTCGGGACGGCCACTGTGACCTCATCGGTTTACAGCCTCTCTTGGAACTCGACGACAGTCGCCGATGGTACGCACAGCGTGAAGTCGACGGGCTATACATCAAGGGGTCGTGCATACGCCTCGCCATCGGTGAGCATCAAGGTGCAGAACGCGGTTGTCGCGACTACGCCCACCACTCCCACCACTACGACGGTCCCTCCGACGACCACTACAACGACACCGCCAGTAACCACAACAACTACACCACCAGCTCCTGCGTCGAACCCATCTTCACTTGATGTGAACCGGTACGGCGGCTCCTTGGGTGTTGGTCAGACTGGTGGTCCAAAGACGGTCACCGACGCGATCAATGACCGCGCTAACAACCATGCAGCGCTCGTGAGAGTGGAGGCCACAGTTCCTTACCAATCTCAGTGGAATTACGCCCGCTACGACGCAATCCTCACCGCAGCCAAGGTCAATGGAATGCAGGTGATGTTCCTCTTCGATTACACACCGCAGGAGCTCTTCCCGGTCTACAACGGAGTCGCAGTAAAGAGCCTCTCAGGTAGCTCCGCTGGAAATGTAACGATCCACTCTTTCCCAAGAGACCCAGCGCTTCAAGACCGCTGGGTTGCCTACGCAATGGCATTAGTGAACTACTCACAGGCTCACTACCCTGGTGTACTTGGAGCAATCGAGTGGGGGAACGAGCCCAACGGATGGGAGTTTGGTAGCCAGCGCGGCCAGTACCCAATGACCCCGGCCTCCTATGCATCGCTTCTCCTTAAGGCTCAAACAGCACTTAAGGCTCAGTACCCGGGAGTGGTCTCCGTAACCGGTGGGACATCGCCAGGAACAACCTCGAAGGTTGGCGGCGGTACGACTGGTGGACCAAACGATTCATACACATCGGTCTCGCCGGCAACTTGGGTGCAGGGCACAACTACCCACACGGGTTGGTACGCCTTGCTCAAAGCAGCTGGTGCAATGCCAGGCACGTACTTCGATCACATCAACAGTCACTTCTATGACACGACGATCAACTCTCCATGGTCTCAGCCCTTTGAGAGCCTCTGGTCGGTGTGGTCTGGCCCGCAGGTCTGGGCAACCGAGCAGTCGGCATCAAGTAATGCACTTGATAAGAAGGCCAGCACCACAGAGGCTTCTCAGTCGACCTGGTGGACAACGAACCTTGACCTCTGGCACGGAAAGGGCACAAAGGCGGGCGCATGGTTCGCCTTCTGCCTCTACGACCGTCAGACCGCCGACACCTTTGGGTACTTCGGTCTCAAGGACGGAGCAGGCGTCCCCAAGCCAGCGTTCTCAGTATTCGCCGCCCGCATGGGCCGTGCGTAACGAGCGGGCTCGGAGTCTCTGACGAGTAGCCCCAAACATTTAGTAGCCCCAGAAATTTAGTAGTCCCAAAAATTTAGACGCAAGAAATGACGCGGCGCCGGCCCCCCACCGGTGCCGTTGTCGTGTCCGATCTCAATTAAGCACAGGGAGTTCGCCAGTCGCGAATAGCGGGTAGTTGGATTTATAAGGAAAATTCCGCGTTGGTCAGAAAAATTTTCCGGAGTGTGCGATTATGTGGGCCCTTAATCGAAATAATTAAAACCGAGAGGTGCTGTTAAATATGTCTCTAGCAACTTGGCAAGTTGGGCAAGTTCTATTCACAATGCTGTGGTTCGCATGCTTCTTCATCTGGATTTGGCTCCTCATCTCCGTATTTGGAGACATTTTCCGTAGCCACGACATGGGTGGTGTTTCAAAGGCGATTTGGATCCTATTTGTAATCGTCCTCCCGATGATCGGGGTATTGATCTACCTCATCGCGCGTGGTGACAAGATGGCCAAGCACAATGCAGATGCAGCAAAAGCTCAAGAGGCTGCGATGAAGGACTTCATCCGTAACGCGGGTGGCACTGGAACTGCAGAGGAGCTTGAGCGTCTTGCAGGCCTCAAGGCAAGTGGAGTACTTACCGCCGCAGAGTTCGATGCTCAGAAGGCAAAACTCCTCGGCTAATTGATCCATCTTTTCGTAATACCGCTTCTGATTAAGTCTTCATCTCTGAAGCACTGAAGCGTGAAGTTCTATTAGAACGGCCACCGTCCCAAATAAACCTGGGCGGTGGCCGTTCTCTATTTAGTCGCTATTTAGTGCCTAGGTGCTAGGTAATGAGTGCCATTTGCAATGGATATTTAGCTGAGAGCCGGCTCGTCATCGCTCACCGTCCCCGAAGAACGTAGCGATAGGGCGTAGTTTCTGCCCCGCTGGCAACCGCCACCAAAAAGGGCAAATACGACCCGAGGAGTGGCATGAAGCTTTCATGGAGTCAAAACGAGGTTTTCTGGACAGTGCTTCAGATCACTTGTTTCTTAACGCTGCTAGGCCTTTACCTGCTTGTCTTCAGAGATATCTTTCGAAGCCATGACATAGGTGGAGCCGCGAAGATGATCTGGGTGGTATTCGTGCTCTTCCTCCCGCTACTAGGAGTGCTCCTTTACCTAATTACTCGCGGTGGGAAAATGACGCAGCACAATATTGATGTCGCTGTAGCGGAGGCTGCGGCTGTAAAACAGCACCATAGAAGTACCGGCGGAACCAGCACTATTGATGAGCTTGAGAGGCTCGAGGGACTTAAGGGCCGTGGAGTTATAACGGATGCAGAGTTTGATTCACAGAAGGCCTTGCTACTCGCTTAAGCGAAGTCTCAAATCACCTTTAGACCCTTTTGGGGTCAGCGACCGCCGCCACCACAGACTTAGTTGTCTGGAGTGGCGGCGGTTTGTTTATGCAGCGAAGGTGACACAAATAAGGGCCTTTTATCCCTAGCGCTAAACGCTGACCGGCGCGATGATGTTGGAGCGGCGAGGGTCTTAAACCAAGCCGCTGATCTGCCTAATAGCTCCCATTGAGAGATGAAGGGATTGCCCGTGGATGCAGTATTAGAGATTGAGTTCCCGGTAGTAACGAAGGGCAGGATAAATCAAGAAGAAGTTGAATACGCACGAATGAAGATCAGCAAGACCCTCCTCCACAGTTCCGCGACTGTCACCCACGCAACAGTGAGATTGACCCGTGAACCGGACCCGGCACGTGATCGCCCCGCAATCGCGGAGGCGACTCTCAATATGAAGGGGCGCGTAATCCGTGCTCATGTTGGTGCCGCGGCGATGACCGAGGCAATTGATTTGCTCGACGCGCGACTTCGGCGCCGCATTGAAGAAGCCAACGACCGGCGGAGGGCTCTCTCCATGAGGCACCGCGATGATGGCCCTGGCGAGTGGAGGCATGGGGCTATTCCATCCGAGCGCCCCGCACGATTCGAACGGCATATAGATGAGCGTGAGTTAGTGCGCCACAAGTCTTTCGCTGTTGCTCACCAAACTATTGATGAGGCAGCATTCGACCTTGAGGCACTAGACCACGACTTCTTCCTCTTTCGTGACGAGCGCTCTGACTCAGATGCAGTGATCTGGAGATTTGAGGGGCACTACGGGCTCATTGAGGTTGACCCGAATGCCTCTCCAGCTCCTGACACCGTTGCTGATGTCGAGCAGATGTCGATCCCGGTCCCAACAATTGATGTTGAGGCAGCGATCGAGCACCTAGATGTTGAGGGCGGACCGTTTGTCTTCTTCTTGAATGAGGAGACGGGTCGCGGAAATGTTGTCTACTTCCGTTATGACGGTCACTACGGCCTTATCGAACCAGCGGAGTAGGGATCGCTCCACCTCACATATCCAACTTGAGATGGCTCTGGAGCGTATCCTGCGCCTGTGGATAAGAGTCGAGAGGGCGATGTTCTAAAGGGCGATGTTCTAGAGGGCAGGGTTCTAGAGGGCAGGGTTCTAGAGGGCGAGGACAAAGCGATTGCTGCTCTAAAGGGAAATGTTCTATTGATCACCATTGATCAGTGGCGCGCGGATTGCCTAGGGGTCTTAGGGCACCCGGCAGTTGTTACTCCTAATCTCGATCGTCTCGCTCGAGAGGGCGCAGTCTTTACGCAGCACTACGCGCAGAGCGCCCCGTGTGGGCCGAGCCGTGCATCTCTGCACACTGGTCTCTACGCGATGACCCATAGATCCATACTCAACGGCACACCGCTCGATGATCGCTTTACCAACATTGCTCGAGAGGCGCGCTCACTCGGATTCGATCCAGTTCTATTCGGCTACACAGATACAAGCCCGGATCCACGGATCCTCGAGGCCGACGATCCGCGTCTGCTCTCGTATGAAGGTCTGCTCCCTGGCTACCGCGCAGTCCTAGATATGCCGGAGGCCGCGGCTCCATGGCATGAGTGGCTCAGCGAGCAGGGCTACGACGTGGTTGAGGGGGAGTCGATGCAGCGCCCCGTCGACGATTCCGTCGCGAGCCCTGCTGTGTACAGGGCCGAGCACTCGGAGGCCGCGTTTCTTACCGGCGAGGTGCTTAGGTACTTAGACGAGATAGAGGACGAGCCGTTCTTTATCCACGCCACCTATATAAGGCCTCATCCGCCCTTCGTTGCGCCGGCTCCTTACAACACGTTGGTGGATCCCGCTGATGTGCCGATGCCCGTTGGCCTTGGGACCGTTGCGGAGGAGGGTGCGGTGAGCCCCATCCTCGCTGATGCTCTGCGCGCAGATTGGATACGCGCGCCTGAGTCTGAGGAAGAGATTCGTCAGATGCGCGCAACGTATTACGGCATGCTCGCGGAGGTAGACGCCCAGGTAGGGAGGCTCCTCGATGCGTTGCGCGAGAGACCTGATTGGGCTCAGACGCTAGTGATCATCACGGCTGACCATGGCGAGGAGTTGGGTGACCACCACCTCACTGGCAAGCTTGGGTTCTACGACGCCTCTTATCGCATCCCCTGCATCATTCGCGACCCGCGCACGGAGGCCGACTCCGCTAGAGGGCAACTCATAAGTGAGTTCACCGAGAACATTGATTTGATGCCTACGATCCTTGAGTGGCTCGGTGCCGCGGTGCCATCGCAGTGCTCAGGGGCCTCGCTGCTCTCTTTGGTGCGCGGCGTGACCCCAGATGAGTGGCGTGACTGCGTGTTCTGGGAGTGGGATTTTCGAGACCCGGTGGGGCGCTACCCAGAGCGGAGGCTAGGTATTCCATTCGATAAGAGTGGCATGGCTGTAATTCGCGACGCGGCTGGGAAGTACGTTCACTTCGCAGGTATGCCGGCACTCTTCTTTGATCTCTCAACCGATCCTGATGGGCTCGTCAATCGCATCGACGACCCTGCCTACGCGCTCACGGTGTTGGGTTACGCGCAGCGCATGCTCACTTGGCGACTCGAGCATGCAGAGCGCACGCTTACCGGTTATCTAATCTGCCCACTCGGTGCAGTCGACCGGCGCGCGAACTAAAGGTCTCGTTCGCGTGTAAATGCAGCGCAGCGTTTCGTCGTGTTCAGCTAGTTCTTTGTTGGCTGCTATTTGTTGGGCTTCTCTCTAAGGCGTTCTCTGGGGTCGCTAAGGCTCGCGAATTGGGGCAATTCAGGGCAGAAATATGCGTGACCTACGTCACATTTAGCCCCAAATATATTCTCGAGTCTCATCGGCGGATAGCCGCGCAGGGTGAGGGGATCCCCAGTTATCCACAGCTGGGCCTTGAGTTTACCTTGATGACAGTAAATGGGAATCGACCCGAGCCTCGTCACAGTACCTAGTTAGGGTCTCCCTGGGTCGTCATCCCGGGTGCTCGCAAGCAGAGCCCGACCGAATTGGGTCGAACCGGCACACACCCCTCCTCCCCGCATTCATGCCGTGCTCGACGCGCGCCCATGGGTCTCGGAGGGGAATGCGGTTCATCGCCGAGCGGCGGTGCCGAGAGGAGCCAATAAAAGTATGCAGCCCCGCTTAGCGAGGAACGGCGTTATCAAGATAAGTCTTGATGCCCGTCACGAGGTGCGGCCGACCGCCGCCAAGGTCAAGTCAGTTCGTAATTCACTTCTTCAAAAGATCTCTGCTCGTATTTCACAGAGCACTCGGATCGGCAATGCCCGCCATCATGGCCTGCGGCTTGCCGCCCCCCATCGCCGAGGCGCAACTGCGCTGATCGCCTCCGGCCTTCTTCTCACCGGACTTCTAGGCACTGCGAGTGCCGCAGCTGAGCTCACCTCCGAATCAGGGAACAAGTCTCCCGAGGTTCGGCTCGTATCACCTCCAGTTACTGCCGCTGCGATCGCCGAGGCGGAGGCGCTCGCCGCGAAAGATGCCGCGATCGCCAATTCGGTAATAGCTGCTGGGGCTGCTCGGTTGGCAGATGAGCAGGCCCAATGGCGCAAGCAGCAGGCCTACGAGGCGCTTACTGCAACTGCCGGGCGAACCGGTGTCGACTGGGATGGAATCGCCTTCTGTGAGACCGAAGGGAATTGGTCGATGAGGGGACCGCGTTATTCAGGTGGCGTTGGGTTCTATAACGGCACCTGGGAACAATTTGGTGGCGAGGAGTTTGCGGCGAACGCAGGCTCGGCTACTCGCGCGGAACAGATTGTCGTCGCTGAACGGGTTCATGATGCGTTTGGGCTAAGCGGCTGGGGTTGTCGCGCCTACGGGTGATGACTCGAACTGTTCCTCTGAACGCTGGTTCTAAATGCTGCTTCTAATCTGTGCCCGATGACCGAGACTCCTTGCATGGCGCGCTTCGTTCAACCATTGATCCGAAGCCTACGGTTCACACTGTGAATCAAGGCTCCAACTCAAATCCCGCAGACTTAAGCATCGGTGCGTTTAGTGAGGCCGCTCCTTGGATTATTGAGCCAGCCAATATCACGTGGCTATCGGGAATCGACTCCTTGCGAAGGGGCGTTGCTCGAGAGATTCCAGTTGCTTTAAAGCGTCCGCGGATCCCACCTGTTGGGCGCTTCCTTAAAGTTGTTGGGTCTATCGGTCTTGTACTTCTTCGCTGGTACCTCTTTGACAGAGGTAAAGAGCGATCAAGGGCGCAGCTCTCAGAGGGCTTAAGAAAATCCTTTGAGCGCCTTGGATCAACGTTTGTAAAACTCGGCCAGATCATCTCGGGTGGAGAGGGCCTCTTCCCCGAGGAATTGGTCGCTCAGTTTCGTCTACTGCGAGACCGTGTACCTGCCGAGTCATTCGATGATGTGCGAACCGTTGTAGAGGCAGAACTCGGAAGGCCGATCTCCGCTCTCTTTGAGTACTTCGATGAGACACCACTCGCCGCTGCATCGATTGCTCAGGTGCATGCAGCGCGCCTGCGAACCGGCGAGGAAGTAGTCGTCAAGGTGCAGCGCCCGCGCGTGCAGATGCTCGTGCGTAAAGACATCGCCACTCTCTCTTGGCTGGCCCCATTCTTTGTCGGGCGTATCCCAGTTGCCGCGCTTGCGAACCCGCCAGCGTTAGTAGAGCTATTCGCGGAGACGGTTCTCGAGGAGCTTGATTTTCGGCTAGAGGCATCGAACATGCTTGATG
>WLHA01000037.1 GCA_009702955.1 Actinomycetota bacterium | reverse complement strand
GAGATATTTACGCCGAGCTCTTGGGCGCTCTTAGCCAACTCCTCATCGAGAGTGAATGTCGTTCTATTCGAAGCCATAATTCGATACTATCAAGTACCACTATCACATACTGCTAGCAGTTAATGCTAGCAGATTTCATGGTCAAAGGAATTGCGGACTGGGAGGTCAACAGCCCGTCATCGCCCCCTCGATGCGCTCAGCACTTGAAACTGCTCGGTAGTTGTCACACCCCTGTTTTATAGTCGAACACATGTTCGACCGATTGAATCACATCACCACAGAACTCCAGACCTTCATCTCCTCCCTCGAGGTTGATTGCGTTGATGCTGCCGGCGCTCGCGAATTGGTGGAGATCGCCGAGAGAGTTCGTCGGGCTGGCGATTCTCTGCGCACGGTGGCAGTTGGCCAAGTAGAGCGCACCAACGCTTGGAAAGGCGAAGGCGCGAAGAGTATTTCGGAGTGGCTCTCGAACGAGCCAGATTGTGCTCGCTATGAGGCCCAGTCTGTGGTGGTGCTCGCTAATCAACTGCAGCACTTGCCTGTGACGACTGCAGCCTTGCTCTCAGGTGATCTATCGGGCACACAGGCCGTAGAGGTAACACGGGGAGCAATCGTTGCACCTAATACTGAGACTCAACTCATAAATCTCTCTCGCCACGCGACTGTGCGCGATCTACGTGATGCAACTAGTCGTGTCGTTGCAGCTGCCACCGATGAGGCAGAGCGGCACCGGCAAGTTCATAAATCGCGTTACTTAAAATCGTGGACAGATCTTGATGGCTCGTTCAATGTAAGAGCGCGGATGACAGCTGCTAACGGTGCCCTCGTAATGGTCGCGCTAAAACCGATACAGGATGAGATATTTAAGGCGGCTCGCAAGAGCGGGAATCATGAAAGACCAGAGGCCTATGCAGCAGATGCCCTAATGGTGCTCTGCGAAAAGGCTAGTAACGCAGATTCAAGGGCTGCGCATGGCGTGAGCGAGACAAAAAGACGCCGCCCCAACGCTGTGATGAATATTCGCATCGACATCGATGCGCTTAAACGTGGGCATACCGAGCATGGAGAAGTCTGCGAGATCGCTGGCGTTGGCCCGATCCCTGTAGCGAGTGCAACTGAGTATTTGGGCGAGGCATTCTTAAAACTTCTTGTCGTCGATGGAGTCGACATCAAGACAGTTGCGCATATGGGGCGACACATCCCTGCACAACTGCGAACAGCGGTTGAGGAACGCGACCGCGTCTGCCAGGTACCCACCTGCGATATGAGTCTTGGCCTAGAGATAGATCACATCGTGCCCTTCGCTGAGGGCGGCCCTGCGAGCCTCGAGAATCTTGTACGGCTCTGTAAACGCCATCACCTTCAAAAAGCACACGACGGATTCCGGCTCGTGAAAACTGAATCTAGGGACGCCGAGAGAGTCGGTGAGAGCAACCCCATTTGGGAGTGGCGAACACCTCAGTACCGAGACCCACCAGGCCTAAGCGACACGGGTTAACGCACCATGTTCGCGCCAGCCATCGCTCAACCAGCGACTCGCTAACTCAACGAGTTGGCACTCCCCTGCCTAGATTCTCCCGGCATCGCGCGCCGCTGCCTCGGCTAGGTCGAGCGTCTCGCCGATGATTGTGAGCCCACCGTCCCAGAACCCTGGGTCTGCAAGATCGCAATCGACCATGCGCCCTAGCTCCTCTGGAGACTTAGAGCCTCCGGCCTTGAGTAGGTCTAGATACGCAGGTACGAATGCATCCCCGCGCTCCTGATAACGCCGATAAACGCTTAGCGCTAGCAACTGTCCGTAGGCATATGCATAGACGTAGCCAGGAGTATGTATGAAGTGTGGAATATATGACCACCAGGTGCGATAGCCCTCAGTTAACTCAACTGAGTCTCCGAGCATTGCGCTCTGAGTTGCGAACCAATGATCACCAAACTCCTCAACTGAGAGTTCGCCACTATCACGGTGGTGTGTATGCACTGCATTCTCAAAACGGTTCATCGCAACCTGGCGAAAGACTGTTGCAATTTGTCCGTCGAGGTTCTCCGCTAGGAGCGCTAAACGATCAGCGGGGTCCGTAGTGCCGTCGAGGATTCTCCCGAAGGTAACGGTCTCACCGAATACCGATGCAGTCTCCGCGAGCGTTAGTGGAGTCGACTGGTGGAAGATTCCCTGCTCGCGGGCCAAGTAGGCGTGGAGGCCATGCCCTAGTTCGTGAGCGAGAGTCAGCACATCGCGGCGAGTCGAGGTCCAGTTCAGGAGCAAGTATGGGTGCACATCCGGAACCGTGTACGAGCAGAAGGCCCCCGGGCGCTTACTTGGGCGCATAGGAGCATCGATCCACCCCTCATCGAAGAACCGGCGAGCAATGTTGGCCAACTCCGGAGAGTAAGAGGAGTACGCATCAAGTACTAGATCGCGTGACTCCGCCCAGCCGAACTTCGTCTCTGAGTCGGCAACCGAAGCCGAGCGGTCGTAATCGGCGAGTCGCTCAATCCTGAGAAGGCGCGCCTTGAGGGCATACCAACGCTGAGGAATGTCATAGCGAGCAACAACAGCCTCCACTAAAGCCTCAACACTCGCGTCAGATGCCTCATTAGAGAGGTTGCGCGATGAGATCCACGAAGGGAATGAACGCAGGCGATCACCAATAGCGTTGTCAGCGATGATGGTGTTGAACACGAATGCTCGCGTTCGCAGCCCAGGAGCAAGACCCTCTGTAACTGCCGCGGCTGCAGAGGCGCGCACTTCGCGATCGGGTGTGCTTAGAAGCGAGAGCGCCAACTCGAGAGGGGCTGACTCTCCATCGATTACAACCTCGGCCGAGGAGGTCAACTCATCAAATAGACGTCCCCATGCGCTTACTCCGGTTAGCGAGCGCTGGATATCTACCTGCTCGGCCTCTTCTCCGAGGCGGTGCGGACGAGTGCTCCTAAGCGTGCGAAGCGAGTGTGCGCAGAACGCGAGCCGCTCATCGGCTAGTAGAGCCTCGGCGCGATCATCATCGACAGCAATCCACTCAAGATCAAAGAAGACAAGATCCGATGCGAGGATCCCAGCGCGTGACTCGATGCGCTGCATTAATGCGCCTCTTTGAGCATCGGCAGTATCTACCGTGAAGCGCAGCCCTGCGTAAGACCCAGCGCGCCCAATACAGTCGTTAACAGCTGCAAACTCTCCCATGAGTGCTGCTAGGCCCTCAACATCGAGCGAGGCAATGCTCCCGCGCTTCGAGACAATTCGAGCGATGATCACAGCCGCCTCATCGAGCAGAGCATCAACACCGCCCTCTCCGCGCCCTCCTAAAAGGGGCTCGAGATCCCATGCAACATCCGATGCAAGGAGATCTGCAGTTACGAGGTCGCTCTCATTGCTTGCCATTGACATAACCCTTCTCTAACGTACTTGTTGCCCGGATTTAAATGACTAAGAATTAGATAGTGATGACCCTGCTGATCTTGGGCTAGCCGCTTCTGATACGACGAGAGCATCTGGTAGTGCTTTTGCGTGCAGCACAGTGAGCGAGCGGGTGGCGCGACTCAGAGTTACATAAAGAAGTCGCAGGCCGGAGAGATCCGCCCCCACCAGGTCTACGGGCTCAACAACTACAACATGATCGAACTCAAGACCCTTTGCAGAGGTTGGGCTCACAATTGCAATAGGCGCATCTAGCACCTCAGGAACATCTGCAACGGCACCAAGGTCACTCAAAGCATCTGCAATATCAGCTCTCATTGCCCGAGGAGCGATCACCGCAACACTCCCGCCGCGTGCTGCAGCGACGCGAGTCTCTGCAACGGCATCAGCAAAGACATCTTGGGTGCGAATGATGCGCGGATTCTCGCCACTTGAGCGCACTGCCTTAGTCGGCTCAACATCTGGCGCGACTACCGCAAGAAGGCGATTAGCCAGCTCCATAATCTCTGCCGGGGTTCGGTAGTTAACGGAGAGAGTTACAAGTCGCGACTCCTCGCGTTGCACTAGCAACTTCAGCACTGCATCCCATCCGCTGGCAGCACCTGCGCGGCTCGCCTGCCCAAAATCTCCAACCAGTGTCATCGATCCATTTGGTGCGCGTCGTGCGAGCATGCGCCACTGCATTGGCGTTAGATCTTGAGCTTCATCGACGATTACATGCCCGAAGGTCCGCAACTCTGGGACCTCGATGACTCCGCCCGAATCTCCGTCACCGCGATAGCGCGCTACGACGTCGGCCGCGTTCGTGTAGTTATCCAAACCATGCTCTGAGATCACGGTTGTAGCGGCCTCGAGCATCTCGCGATCCTCTGCCCCTCGCCTTCGCGAGATGCGAGGAAACGCCAACTCAACGGGGCCGACCAGAGCATCAGCCTCATCCACTAGGGCAACATCGGCTTCACTCCAGCGCACCGCACGCAGATTTATAGAGCGTTCCCGCAGAAGGAATGACTGCTCGCGTTTACTTAATACTCCCTCTCCAGCCGAGCGCACTAAGGGCTCAAATGAAAAGAGATCGTGAACCAACTCTGCACCAGTGATCACTGGCCAGATGCGATCTAGAAGCATGCGCACCTCTGGAAGGCGTCTGATGCGGCGCCGTATGTTGTTCTCCCACTCTCTAGGAGCAGCCTCGCCGCGCGCTAGTGCCGCAGCGATCGCAGCATCATGCCCAGAGTCGTCATCGAGATCCGAGTCGTCATGACTCATAACGCCATCGTGAGCCGCTATCAAGGCTGTGCGGTAACGCGCGTAGAGATTGTCCATAATCGAACGCTCCACCGCTAGACGCTTGGCATTGTGCGCTCCGCGCCTTCTCCGAATTCGATCGAGGATTGCCGCAACTTTGCCGCGCCTCATAACAAGGCGCAGACCGTCGATGGTCATCAGAGTGTCGCTTCTTGGAGCGCGCTCACGATCGCGTAGAGCGCGCGCGAGCACCTGAGCCATTCGAAGATTACCTTTGAGCGCCGATGCCTCGTAGGACTCCTCTTGCTCAAGGCGAAGGCTCGGCTTCAATCCGCCGATCGTGGCGAGCTGCACCTCGTGCTCCCCAAGTGATGGAAGCACCTGCTCTATATACCTGAGGAATACCGAGCTCGGGCCAACTACAAGAACTCCCTGCGAAGCAAGGCGGTGACGATAGGTATAGAGCAAATAGGCCGCGCGGTGAAGAGCCACCGCGGTCTTGCCGGTACCGGGGCCGCCCGATACGACTAGGACTCCCGGCAACGCAGCGCGGACAGCAGCATCCTGCTCTGCCTGGATAGTCGCGACGATGTCATCCATTCGCCCGGTGCGTTCGCGGTCGAGTGCACGCATGAGCGCGCCCTCTCCCTTGACGATTAACCCAAGCTCATCAGCGCGCGTTGCATCGAATACCTCGTCATCGAGCCCAACAAGTTCGCGGCCGTTCTTGGTTAGGAGGTGTCGCCTCCGCAGAATCCCCATGGGGTCTATCGGAGTTGCTCTGTAGAACGGCTCTGCTACCGGAGCGCGCCAGTCGATCACGAGTGGATCACCCTCGTCGTCATCAACAGCGAGGCGCCCCACATAGAGCGGCCTCCCGCCGACCTCAAGATCTATTCGTCCAAAAGCAAGAGGGGCTTGCCCGACATCAAGAACCGCGAGCCTGCGATGTGTATTCTCCAGAGCGATATCTCGCTCCAACCTGGCTTGATGTGTACCGCCGCGACCGACTTCGTCGTACGCCTCAGCGACTCGACTCGCAGACCTCCGCATACCGTCAAGGCGCGAGTAGACGCGATCAAGGAATTCCTGCTCTGCTGCAAACTCTGGATCCGCAAGGCGTGGGTCTTCGGTCACGTGCTCACTCTCGGTCGGTTCCCTCAAAGATCGTGATTCCTCAAAGGGGGGTACTTGATTCTAGGACTTGAGTGGCACATTCCCAAAAGCGGCCCAAAAGGCGGACCTAAAAACGGTCTCCGAAACCCCTAGGTCGCGCCCATGATTACTCACCGCCATCCGTAGAACCGCGGCAGCACAGTCTCAGGCCAACTAGATCCAACTAGATCCGATGAGATCCGGTCAGATCTGCTTCGGGGTCGTGATCTCTACCTTCGAACCATCGAGGAGCATGAACCTCTCCCCAATTGTGAGTTCCCCGATTGCATTCAGGTGAAACTCCACACCCCCAAGATTCGATACTTGACCTGCAGATACCCCTAGATGGCGCTCAATGGCACGCACCACGCCGCTGTGACTCACCACGAGAATGCGCCCATCGCCACCATTAGCAAGGATCTCACTCAGCGCCTCAATTCCGCGCTGGGCTACCGATTCATCTGGCTCGAAACCATCTGGGCGTTTATGCCCTGCGAGAAAACCGGGCCATCCGTCCTCAATCTCGAGTCGGGTCATCCCCTCCCACTCGCCGGCATCACGCTCGGAGAGGCGCTCATCAATATTCACCTCGAGACCCTTCGCCTTGGCGATGATGGATGCCGTCACTTTGGCGCGCTGGAGATTCGATGCCCAGACGCTTGAGATGTCACCTACGTGTAGCGCTGCATCTTGAGCCTGCTGCTCGCCGAGTGCCGTGAGCTCTGGGTCGGCCTTACCCTGCCATCTCCCCAGCGCGTTCCAAGTCGATTGCCCATGTCGAGCTACTAGGAGTGAACCCACGGGCGATTCAGTCCTCGTCAGTAATTGTCGCGTCCACAAGTACGAACTCGTCGCTACGCAGCACTAATGATGCTGCCTTGCCCTCGAGAGGATGCTTCAGAGAACCATGAGCGCGATCTACATAAACACGAATAGTTCTTCGCCCAGCAGAGGTAGGAATACTTACCCGATCTGTTCCAGACCACTTCAGCGCGGCAGCCGAGAATGTAATCGACTGATAATTACCAAACTTCTGGCGAGTCAACGACTGCGTTACACGCACCGTTGAAGGAACGTTGAATGTTGCGGGGAGTCGAAATCGCTCGAGCTCCTCTAGCACTATCGATCGCAGCGCCGGTCCAGACTTAACAGACTCATCAAGAGCGCGCACTCGCGCGGCATTACAGGCCTTGTTCACACGCTCCAGTGTTGCCATTAGGAGATCGTGCTGATCGGCGTCGGGGATGAGTTGTGCAGTCGTGTCTGTCATAGGAGCGTCAAATGTTGCCCGATAGAGGGGTCTCTTGGCGAACCGGTTCCTGAACGTGGCCGTTATTAGGGGCAATGACCCTCGACCAGACGATTTTCCCGGTGGTTCTGCGATCAGCGAGACGCCCTAGGGCGGTCGGCACCGAAACCAACTCAACGACCTCTGAGATCAGGGGCTTGATTGCGCCAGCCTCATATAGGGCAATCAGGCTTCTATGAATTTCGTGAACAAGCGCTGGGTTCTTTGTGTTGTAGAGCCCCCAATGAACACCCAGAATCGAGTAATTCTTGACGAGAGCGTGGTTCGCTGGAGCCTCTGGGATTCGTCCGCTCGTGAATCCAATTACTAAGAGGCGACCCTCGAACGCAATACATTTTCTAGACTGGTCAAACGTATCTCCGCCGACCGGATCGAAGATCACATCTGCGCCTCGCCCGCCAGTGGCACCGTTTACAACCTCAACAAAATCCTCACTCAAATAATCAATCACTAACTCGGCGCCTAGTGATCGGCATAGGTCAACCTTCTCCTTGCCCCCAGCCGTCGCAAATACTCGCGCCCCTGCTGCAATTCCGAGTTGAATCGCAGCGGTTCCGACGCCGCCAGCGCCTGCATGCACTAGCAGAGTCTCTCCAGATTGGATCGCGGCGCGCCGGTGAAGAGCTAGATGGCTGGTTTGATAGGTGACATGTAACGCAGCGGCATCCTCAAATGGCATGGCCTCAGGAATCTTGAACACCTGTGAAACGCGCGCAACCGTCTGCTCAGCAAATCCCCCGACACCAGAGTCTGGAACAGCTAAAACACGCTCGCCCACTAAGTCCGAAGCGACTCCTTCGCCTACGCGAGTCACAACACCTGCGACCTCTACGCCTGGAGTAAACGGAAGGGCGGGCTTCACTTGATACCCACCACGACACATCAATACATCCGAGAAATTGAGCGCACCAGCCATCACGTCAATCGCGACACCACCTTCACCGAGGAGAAGTGGATCGAGCGACTCAAGGCTCAGTACCTCTTCTGGCTCCCCTAATTGGTGGAGACGCAGTGCTCTGAACTTGGACATGGCTCCGATACTAGGAGGCTCGAACCGAAGAGACCGGTGG
>WLHA01000036.1 GCA_009702955.1 Actinomycetota bacterium | reverse complement strand
GACTCACTCATAATCAAGCCATCATTGACCCAAAGAAATGGGTAGATCGCTCCGATGAAGGCCGTAATTAAGCCTGCACGATCGCCAGCGACCTCGCGCGCAAGCAGCGCGCTCAGCAACACCACTCCAAGACCAGCAAGTGCGCTAGCGAACCTAAGGATCAATTGACCATCAAAAGCACGCGCTATCGGCGCAAGCACCATGACGGTTAGAGGGGGGTGCGACGCATCGGGGACTATGGCCTGATCTGCACCGGGGAGCAGCCTAAAGGGATCAGCGAAACCATCGCCATTAGCGACAGTGCGCGCCTCTAACTCGTAATAAGCGGCGTCGTAAAATTTTTCCTTGTTGAAGCCGTCCGCAACACCCAAGACGTAGGCGACTCGCACTCCCGCGGCTAAGACCAATAGAAGCATCAGGATGCTCCAAAAACGTCGAGAGGATTCTTGGGCCATAGGCGTTGAGGCTACCCGGCCCGAAGCGTTTCGCGGCTCCAACTAAGCGCGAAGATAGCCCTCATCGAATTGCCCGCGAATAGGCTGGGGCATCCTCAACCATCGGAGCGGACATGTCTGATCTTGTTATTACCGGCGGAATCGTCGTAGACGGAACCGGAGGCCCCCAGCGTCTCGCCGACATTGCAGTGAGCGATGGGATAATTACCGAGGTCGCCGAACCGGGGAGCCTTGCTGGGTCCCTTACTGAGACGATTGATGCAACAGGGCTACTAGTTACACCGGGCTTCGTTGATATTCACACGCACTTCGATGGGCAAGTCACATGGGACCCGCTACTCACTCCGACATGTTGGCATGGGGTTACCTCAGTGGTCATGGGGAACTGCGGTGTTGGTTTTGCACCAGTATCGCCAGATCGTCACGACTGGCTGATCGGGCTCATGGAGGGCGTTGAGGATATTCCCGGCGCAGCGCTTAGCGAAGGTATCCGCTGGGAATGGGAGACCTTTAGCGAGTACCTAGACGCGGTTGATAGAGCGCCGAAAATGCTTGATGTCGCTGCGCAGATTCCGCACGGAGCGGTGCGCGCATATGTGATGGGTGAGCGCGGTGCACGTAACGAGCCTGCGACTTCAGAAGATATTGATGCAATGGCCACCATTGTGAGGGATGCAATTGCGGCCGGCGCTCTGGGATTCTCAACCTCACGCACCATTGCTCATATGGCCATAGACGGCGAACCAGTACCAGGAACATTCGCTGCCGAGGACGAGTTGTTTGGTCTTGGAAATGCACTCAAAGATGCAGGCGGCGGAGTATTTGAACTCGCACCGGCAGGCGCTCTCGGCGAGGACCTCGCGGCCCCTGAGCGCGAGATGGATTGGATGCGTCGATTAGCGGCGATATGCGGACGACCGGTTTCATTCGCACTTACTCAGAACGATCACGACCCAGATTCTTGGAGGCGCATGCTGGATCTCTGCACTGAGGCTGCAGCCGGGGGTTCCAATGTCCGACCCCAAGTCGCGGGGCGACCGGTAACACTCCTCCTTGGGCTCAAAACCTTTCACCCCTTTGCTTATTGCCCATCTTGGGGGCCTGTCGGCATTCTTCCGTTGGATGAACGAGTAGCGCGAATGGCAGACCCCGAGATACGGCGCAGACTTCTAGCTGAGGCATCGAGCCCTGACCCCACGATGCGTCAGTTCTTTGATCCAGATAAATCGTTTCCGCTCGGCGACCCTCCCGATTATGAACCACACCCATCGACATCAATCGCTCAAATAGCGAAGCGAGCCGGGGCAGATGTCTGGAGCGTGTTTTACGATGCATTGTTGGCAGATAATGGGCATGCATTCGTGATGCGACCGCTGCTCAACTACACCGATGGAAACCTAGATGCCGTTCGAGAGATGCTCATGCACCCAACGACTGTATGGGGACTCGGCGATGGCGGCGCACACTGCGGGACTACCTGTGATGCGTCAACACCCACCTACATGCTCACCCACTGGGCTCGCGATCGCTCAAACGGTATCCCTCTCGAGACAGTGATCAAGAAGATGACTTCACAGACCGCAGGATTATTCGGGCTCGGCGATCGCGGGGTACTTGCACCAGGGATGCGTGCAGATATAAACGTGATCGACCACGCCGGGCTCACGCTCCACACTCCGGTAATGGTGCATGACCTACCCGGCGACGCGCGTCGATTCATTCAGCGAGCATCTGGTTATGTAGCCACAATCTTGGCCGGGCAGGTAACTCTGCGTAATGGCGAGGAGACCGGAGCTCGCCCTGGCGCTTTGGTGCGCGGAGCTCGTTAACTCCATTTCGATAATTTCACCTTACGTGCGGGAGAATAGCGACATGCCTACAGCACTATTAATTGTTGATCACGGATCGCGCCGTGCCGAATCCAACACGTTCTTAGATGGTTTCGCAGTGAGCTTCGCTGAGAAACATACATATGAGATCGTCGAGACTGCTCATATGGAGTTGGCTGAACCAAGTATCGGCGTCGCCTTTGATGCGTGCGTTGAGCGTGGTGCTACAAAGGTTGTTGTCTGCCCATTCTTCTTACTACCGGGCAACCACTGGCGGGTCGACATCCCAGCGCTAACGCAGGAGGCAGCGGATCGCCATCCAGGCGTTGAGTGGCTTGTGACCGCTCCAATAGGTCTGCACTCCCTCATGGCCGAGGTTCTGGCTGCAACCGTTGAAGGATGCATCAAAGCCGCATCTGGGGACGGCGAGCGCTGCAAGGCATGCGGAGCAGAACCCGATGCCGCCTGTAACTGGAGATAGTGAATCGCTAAGCGCTGCCGAGTCGGCGGTTAATGCCCTTCACGCAAAGAAATAGATTCGCGTTCCGTTAGCTAGGCGCACCTTGAACGATCACTTCACCATCTTTGATGATTGAGATTGCCTGTGTTGGGCAGCCCTGCGCTGCGAGGATTACTTTCTCCTCTGGAGAACCGTCAATACTTGTGACGATGGCAACCCCGTCATCATCGAGGTCAAATGTCTCGGGGGCCCAGAAAGAACAGTTTCCCGAACCCATGCAGATTTCACGATTTATTTTGATCTCTAGTGCCATGAATCTCACTGCCTTTCAAGGGCGCAGTTACGCGCTTTCGGTTTTAGTCATTGTACGTTTTCGCTCTACGTTTTTGCTGTACGTTTTCGCTGTACGTTTTCGCTCTTCGATTCTCCTACGGCTTCTTTAGGATCGCAAGCACAGCTTCGTGCAGGATCCCATTGGAGCTAACTGCGTTGCCACCGGCAGGGGTTGGCGCACCTGAGTGGTCGGAGAACCTCCCTCCGGCTTCTTCAATAATTGGCTGTATCGCAGCAAGGTCCCAGAGATTCACAATTGGCTCGACAGCGATATCGGCTGCACCCTCGGCGACGAGCATGTGCTGCCAGAAGTCACCGAATCCGCGTGTTCGCCAGACTGCATTAACCAAAGCAAGGAACTGCTCTCCAAGCCCGAAGGCCTCCCACCATGGAAGGTCTGCATAACAGAGTTGAGCGTCAGAGATCTCTGCAACCCCCGAGACGCTCAGCCTCCGACCGTCGCAGTAAGCACCCTCCCCGCGAGCCGCCCACCAACGTCGCGGCATCGCAGGGGCCGAGACGACACCAATATCAACGACACCGTCTCGCTCTAACCCAATAAGGGTTGCCCAGATTGGTATGCCTCTCATGAAATTCGCAGTTCCGTCTATTGGATCGATGATCCAGCGCCTGCCGGATTCCCCCTCCGCCCCAAACTCCTCCCCGAGAATTGCATCGTCTGGGAAGCTCTCAAGGATTGCTGAGCGAATAACGAGTTCAGTTGCGTGGTCAGCATCTGTTACGTGTGTCGTATCGGGCTTGCGCTCAATCTTTAAATCATCGGCAAGGAATCGCCCAAGGGTTACTTGGTCGGCAAGGTCTGCGAGTTTAAGTGCGAAGGCGAGATCGGGGTCCATGGCTTAACCGGCTTAACCGGGCATGACCTCAAGCACTGTTGCGCTACCCATGCCACCAGCGGCACACATGCTTGCGACACCAAGGCCACCGCCGCGACGTCTCAACTCATTAATAAGCGTTACAACCATACGCGCTCCGGTTGCGGCAATTGGGTGCCCAAGGCTGCATCCAGAGCCGTTGACATTGACAATGTCATGGTCAAAACCAAGCATGCGGGTACTCGCAACTGCCATAGATGCAAAAGCCTCATTAATCTCGACGAGATCCATATCCCCGACGCTTAGACCCGCGCGCTCGAGCGCTTTCGGAATCGCGTATACCGGACCAAGGCCAGTATCACGAGGGGCTAGTGCAGCATTTGCCCAAGACTTAATCACGGCAAGGGGAACTAGCCCGTGAGCCTTGGCGAACTCAGAGTCACAGATCATGATGGCTGCAGCAGCGTCGTTGAGCCCTGATGAATTACCTGCAGTAATGCTGAAGCCTTCGATCTCAGGGTGAATTGGCTTCAGCCCAGCAAGACGCTCGAGGGTTGTCTCTCGTCTCGGGTGCTCATCTACTTGGAACATCGTCGTTGTTCCATCGCGACGCGTTACCTCGAAGGGCACGATCTCTTCTTCAAAGCGGCCCTCGTCAATTGCGTTGATAGCGCGACGGTGAGATTCGTACGACCACTCATCCATCTGCTCGCGTGATACATCAGCGCGCTGTGCAGTATTCCAGCCAACCGTGATCGACATATCCCATGCCGGCGCGTCTGGTGTCTCCCTGTGGCTTGCGGACATCCATGGACCCATCTCGTCGCCAGGCAGGCGTCGCTTCATGCTCCCTGGAGTAGTGGAGATCGACTCGGTACCTGCAGCAATAACGACCTTATCCATCCCTGCCATAACGCTTCCAGCGGCGCCCTGTACGGCGGCCATCCCAGAGGCGCAGTGGCGCTGTAGAGCAACGCCTGGCACGTTGAGGAGCCCGAGTTCCACAGCCGTGAAGCGAGCGAGGTCTCCCCCACCTTGCAGCGACTCGCCCATCTGAAGATCATCGATGTACTCAGAGGGAACGCCCGCACGCTCTAGGAGACCGCCGACAGCGACGACCGCAAGATCAACGGCACTCAAATCCGCGAGTGTTCCTTTGCGTGCGGTGCCGATCGCTGTTCTCGCTGTTGAGACAATTACTGCTTCACCCATTAGAGCGTTCCCTTCGTGGATCTAACTCGGACCAAATAAAGTCTAAAAAAATAACCAACCGCCGTTGAACGCTTGGATCGTACTCCGCTCCCGAGCCTTCTCACTGCTCAGTATCAACCATCAAATTTCACAGGGCTCACGTGCCCTGCCCTTATCTCGGCTGCCAAACCCTCGACATCCACAACTCTCCCAGAGAACTCAGTCGCGTAGGCGCCCGCTAACCCCGGTCCGTGTGCATCGCTCGCCCCAACGCTTGGCATTGGGGAGAGAACGAGCGCAGCCGCAGTCAGCTCATGCTCAGAGCTAACGGTTTGAGTGCTTACTGCCTCTATGGCATGAACCAGGGACCAATGCTCCCAGCCAGCGACGACCTCGGCAGACGGCTCGACATGGCCACGCGCCTTTGCCCTCGCCCCGGCAACGTTTCGCACTGGATGCGGGAGGACAATTGCGGTGCCCGTTCGAGAGACCTCCTCTACGAGTTGCTCGAATCGGTACCCAAGCCAAAGCGGTCGTTCAAGCGGGCCGAATACCAAGACATGACCAATATCGGTTGAGAGCTCGACGCCCGGTATCAGCGGAAATTTGAGTAACCGCGAGGCATCCTCAAGCTCATCCTCTGGCCAGCGAATATCGTGCTCGGTGATACAAAGCGCATCTAGGCCACGTTTTCGAGCACTATCGACAAGTTCCTCGAGGGTCGCGCTAGAGCAGTTCGACCGTGGAGTTGTATGGGCGTGCAGATCTATCAGCATTTTAAGAACATCAACATTTTAAGAGCATCAACATTTTAAGAGCATCAACATTTTAAGAGATGCGACGAGATTTGATCTCGTTCTCTAGGGAGTCGGAGTTCAAGCATTTCCCAGTATCGAGATCAAACTCCCAGCCATGAACCTGGCAATGAAGCACATGACCATCGCGAAGCGTGCCGAATCTATTGAGGTCTGCGCGCAGGTGAGGACACCTTCGCTGTACCTCATAATCTCCGCAAATGAATCTCTCGTCATCATCACTGCGCGAGGCGTAATAGCCCTCGCAGAATGACATGCGCTCAATAGATAAACACTTAAAGAAGGTATAGACATACTCGTTATAGGAGCCCTCTCGGTGTGCCGTAAATCGACAAGAGAGAAAAATCTCGTTGACCCAATCCTCGGCGTTGTGCTCAATACACCACTCAACTAGTCCCCGATCCATGGTGAGCGTGTAACCAAAAACATCCTCTGGCACTGCAGCTCTCACAACTCCAGCCGGGAAGTCGATTACTACGTCAAGAGGAGGGCCCTTTGAATCGAGTTCATCGGTAAGGCGCAGCAAGATTGGCGTACCAACACCAGAGCGCGTAAGCGGCGCAGTCTCGAGAACTGGTCCCCACCAAGTACTTAACTCCTTGAGAATGTCGTAACGATGTCGAGGAAGAGCGCTAAGTGTGGTGCGTAGAAATGATTCTTGATCCGCCCGATATTTCTCTAGGTAAGCCCGCTTATCAGAGAAGATCGCCTCGGGAGACGCATCTCCATCTGGGTGCAGAACGCTGCAGTGTGCTCCATCAAGGGTGATGACACTGCCAGGGACAACGAGCCTCCCGCCCTCAATCCCGTTCTGCTTCAAATACTCCAGAAACGTAGGTTGATCCGGAAAGATATTGGATGGATCAGAGTCAAAATCGTTGAGATTGAATAACGATTCGTCGAGGAAGCACGGCGGGCCTGCACATGGGAATACAAATGCTGCATCTGCATCTCGGATATATGCGAGTGCACGGGTCTCTTGATCAGTTCTCTTGCGCCGTCCTAGTAGCTCCATCTCAACTGCATCGAAGTCGTAGACCATCGGGTACCAAATTGCACCGGAGAATTGCGTGAAATGTCCGTCATACGGACCAAGGTTCTTAACTTCATCTGCATCACGCGGGCGGGAATCGTTCTGATTCAGGATTCGAGCAGTGGAGTCAGCAATGACAATCGCGGAGTCACCTGCAGGTCCGTCAGCTGGTGCAGTCATCGCCAAAATCGTTATCTCTAGACCACCGAGATCATGCTTGGCCCCGTGCTCGGTCTGAATAAAATTTGAGAACCCGCACTCTCGGAGAGCCTCCTCGAGATGGTTTACTCGAAACTCTGGGAGCAAGACAGTGGTGGACTTATCGATGTTCTCGATCAACCACTCCGGGTCGTAGTGATCATGGTGGAGATGAGAGATGTAGAGAAAATCGGGTTTTAGAAACGGAGCAACATCAAGGCGATCATTACGAGGAAAGACAAACCATGACGCGAAGTATGCAGGGGTAAACCAAGGGTCGCATAGGACCGACCCACCCTCCGTCTCAACGTACATACCTACATGGCCCAGAAAAGTTACGCGCACCCTCCGAGCCTTACAGAGAGAAGGGCTCCAAGGTTGGACTCAGGCGACCAAGTTGGGCTCCCCCGCCTCCGCAGGGTTATCCTCGGGAGGTCTTTGAACTACACAGAGGGTCCAATACGGACACCTGCTATACCAAATTATTTCCCCCAAAATATTTCCCCCTGAGGAGAACGCAATGGCGCTGATCGAATTAATTGGCCAAGAGACAGGCAGCCAGACTGTTCGCATAGAACGCGGCCCCGTAAAAGTATTTGCTCAGGCTCTACTTGATGACGACCCGATCTACGACTCTGACACGGCGCCTGTTCCGCCTACTTACCCCTTTGTCATGCACTTCTGGGGAGCGATTGATCAGCAGGGAACGCCTGGCCTTCCAATTGAGAGGCTCAGAGGAGCAGGTAGAGCGATCCTTCATGGAGAGCAAGGCTTCACTTACACGCGTTGGCCGCGTGTAGGGGATGTGCTCAAGGGCACTACAACCATCACAGATGTCTATGAGAAGACCAAGTCAAACGGTGGCAGCCTGGAGTTCTACGTGACAGAGACAGACTGGCGCGACCTCGAGAGCGGCGAACCGGTAGTGAAATCAAAATTTACTCTTGTTGTAAATGTTCGACCTCCAAAGAACTAACAGCAGAACTAACCCGCTTGCTTCTTTACACCCTCGGCAGCGGCCGCAGCAGCCTCAGGGTCAAGGTAACCACGCGTCAGCACATTTAGGTGCTCGTCGAGCTCGTAAATCAGAGGCTGACCGGTCG
>WLHA01000035.1 GCA_009702955.1 Actinomycetota bacterium | reverse complement strand
TCGCAGTGCTTGGCCCCGGAAACCACTGTGGTGACCTTCGCCTCGCCCAAGGAGAGAAGCGAGCTGAGACCGCAACTGCTCTTGAGAGCTGCATTGTTAGAGCACTTAGCCGCGAGGCGCTCTCCGCAGGAATGTCTGGTGCACTAGACCGCGAGCCTGATGAGAGGCGCATTGTTACGACCATTCTTCGCAATGGCCCAGCGACTCGAGACGAGATATGTGGGCTGATTCCTGACCTAGCACCTGAGGCCATCGATGCGGCGTTAGAGGCGCTCATTCGTGATGCCGGACTAGTCGAGACAGATGGGACCTACTCAATGGTGATGACGCGAACCGCGAAGCGTGGAAGCGCAGGCGTTCTCGATCGACTCGGCGGCTTCTAGACACGCCCTGTTTCAAAACGCTCTCTCAAGTATTGAGGCGCGACAAGAAATTTAGAGAGAGTTACGCGCTACTAATACCCGTGGGCGACCGGTTAGATCGGGATGAACTCTCGCGTCACTCAACCCAGCGGCCTCAGCGAGCGTGATCACAGCCTCGGCCTGGTGAGGTGCATGCTCGATAACGATTGCTCCACCTGGGGCTAACCACTCCACGGCCGCCATCAAAATCTCCTCGATGGCTTCGAGCCCTGTAGGGCCGCTAATTAAAGCTCTGTAGGGCTCCCAATCGATTACCTCGGATGCCAGATCGCTCTCCTCATGCTCTGCGATATAAGGAGGGTTTGACACGACAAGCATCAAACTTCCTTTGAGCGCTGATGGGAGCGCATCGAACCAAGCACCCTCTCCAACCATCACTCTCGTTGCACCTGTACCAGCGATATTGGCGCGCGCAACGCAGAGAGCATCGCTACTCACATCCGTTGCCCAGACTTGAGCCTCAGGCAGCGCTCGCTCGAGTGCAATCGCAATTGCTCCACTCCCTGTGCCGAGATCTACAACAACATGCTCACGCTCAGAACTAGCCCAAGGATCTGCACTCCCGAGACGCATACCTACGAGTGCTGCCTCAAGCAACGCAATCTCTACAAGAATCTCTGTCTCCGGTCGCGGAATTAACACTCGGGGGTCGACTAGTAAATCAAGGTCTCGAAATGACCACTCGCCGAGCACATACTGAAGTGGCTCGCCGGTTAAGCGTCGCTCAAGGAGTGCTTTAACCTTGCGCTCCGCGCGGATCGTCGCTGGCGCTTCTTCAATCAGCAGAGCATCGAAACCTAAACCCGAGACAGACTCCAGAATCCAGCGCGCCTCAGAGGCAGGCGACTCCACTCCCCCACCCTTGAGTGATGCGAGTGCCACTCGATGGAGATCGCCCCACGATTTAGGAGCAGCTTCGTTCACGGAGTCCCGTGCGCAAGTTGCTCCGCGCGCTCGGCGCTAGCAAGCGCATCTACCAAAGCATCAAGATCACCTGCGAGCACTGCATCTAACGAGTGGAGTGTGAGGCCGACTCTGTGATCCGTAACGCGATTCTCTTTGAAGTTATAGGTACGGATCTTCTCAGAGCGCCCACCACCCTTCAATTGGCTCCGACGCACAGTGGAGAGCTCAGCCTCTCGCTTCTCCTCCTCGATTTGAAGAAGTCGAGCCCTCAAGATCCTCATTGCCTTGTCTCTGTTCTGCAGCTGACTCTTCTCGTCTTGGCAGGTAACAACTAGCCCCGTAGGTTTGTGAGTAAGTCGAACCGCTGAGTCAGTTGTATTTACAGATTGACCACCCGGGCCAGACGATCGGTAGACGTCAACGATGAGATCATTCGGGTCGACATGCACATCAACCTCCTCGGCCTCGGGGAGGATCGCTACTGTGGCGGCACTCGTATGTATGCGCCCCTGGCTCTCCGTAGCAGGTACGCGTTGGACACGGTGCGGGCCTGCCTCATGCTTAAGGCGTGACCAAGCATCGGCTCCCTTGACCATAAATGTCACCTCTCGAAACCCACCCATATCTGAGGCCTGGCTGGAGAGCAGCTCGGTCTTCCACCTACGTGCCTCTGCATAGTGCAGGTACATGCTGTAGAGATCGCCGGCCCAGATGTTGCCCTCGTCTCCACCCTCTCCGCCGCGAATCTCGACAATGACATTCTTCCCATCATTTGGATCCTTGGGGATTAGTAGTTCCTTTAGCTCCTGCTCGAGCACGTCAATGGCCTTCTCCGAGGCGCCCACTTCATCGCGCAGGAAATCACGCATCTCTGGATCTTTCTCAGACTCCAGCATCTCTCGCGCATCGCTAAGACCCTGCTCGCGCACGCGGTAAGCCCTATAAGCCTCGACCACTGGTCTCAGATCTGAAGCACGCCGCCCTGCATCTGCCGCAGCGCGTTGGTCGCCGGCCGCGTATAGGTCTGCGAGTGTTGACTCGAGACGATCTAATTCGGCCTCAAAATCGGCGAGACGATCAAACATGCTCATTCGAGTAAACCTCTTACATCATCTGAGTTTCCGGATGCTGAGGCCTCAGCAACGTTGTCGAGCCACGCATGAAACTCATCAGAGTTCATGCGATCCGCCATCAGGCGCGGGATTGCTGGGAATTCATAATCTGGTGATTGGAGCGGAGGATGATCCGACGCAGGCTTGCGCGCCATTACAGCCTCGATAACAGGAGCAAGTCGCAAATCTTTCTTTGCCTGCGCCTCTATCTCGCGCTCGGCAAACTCAGGCAGCACATCGCGTGCTAGTAACTCGAGGCTCTCCATGATGTGCTCGTGGCGATTCTTCCCAGCCTGAAAACAAAGGATTACCTGGTCTATTCCACACTCTTCGTAGCGTCGCAGGTACTCGCGAACTTGATCTGGCGTACCGATCGCACCACGGAGTCCGGACTGATCGCCTGAGACAACTTTTGCACCGAGGCGGTCCGCATTTGCCTCAGCCATCGCGACAGCATCGGGGTCGAATCCATGCTCGCGTCGCCGATCGCCGTACTCGCTCCAGACATCGGTCACGCCTGGCTGGTGGCGCCCGAAGATGTAGTAATGAGCAAGGGAATACCCGAAGAAGTTCGCACCCTCGAGACCACGCGCTAGCGCTACCTGCTCATCCTCGTGGCACATAAATGTTGTAACGCATGCAAGGTTGGGATTTACAGCGTCGCCAATCGGTACCCCTTCGGAGGCAAGGGTCGCGTAGTAGTCATCGACCCAGTGCTTCGCCTCTTCAGGATCGGCGAACGCGAAGGCAAGTGCACCCATTCCATGCTGGGCCGCGAAGTGAATCGTGTCTTTGCGGCTGCATGCAAGCCAGAGTGGAGGGTGGGGCTTCTGCACAGGCTTCGGTACAACATTGCGCGGCGGCATGGTTACAAACTCGCCAGCGTGCCCAGTGAAGGGTGCCTCTGTCATACAGCGAACCGCAACACGCAGCCCCTCTTCCCACATTGCACGCTTCACTTCAGGGTCTATACCAAAACCGCCGAGCTCTGCCTCGCTACTAGATTCTCCGGAGCCAAAATCAACACGTCCATTAGAGACAAGGTCGAGAGTTGATAGGCGCTCAGCGATTCGCGCAGGGTGGTTATAGGCAGGAGAGGTCTGTATTACTCCATGCCCAAGGCGCATGCGTTTGGTTCGCTGTGAAGCTGCCGCTAGGAATACTTCAGGCGCACTCGAGTGGCTGTACTCCTCAAGGAAGTGGTGCTCAACCTCCCAGACATAATCAATACCGATTGAGTCTGCATACTCGATCTGATCTAGGGCCTCTTGGAATAGGCGCTGCTCCGAGCCCTCTTCCCAAGGACGCGGCAATTGGTGCTCATAGAAAATCCCAAACTTCATCTTCCAAACCTCCAAGCCTGGGCGGGTGCAGGCAAGTTGAGAGTACCCGCCGAGGCGGTACCTAAGCGCTTACGCGCGACTCAACTTCGGTGGTCTGTGCTGGAGTAAATACTGCGGTGAGCGCAGCGATGGCGATCTCAATTTGCTCGAGGCTTGGCTCGCGAGTCGTGAGGCGCTGGAGGGTGAGTCCGGGGATCATTAGTGCTCGCACCCAACCCCGCTGCATGTTTCGTGCAGCGAAACGAATCACTTCATAAGCGAGGCCAGCGATAACCGGAACGAGTACGACCCGAGAAGCAACGAGGACAAGCACCGAGGGCCTACCAACAAGGCTGTACAAGAAAATCGCGATAACAAAGACGGTCAGCAAAAAGTTAGTTCCGCAGCGAACATGCTGAGTTGTAAATTTCTGCGCCTCTTGGGCAGTTAGCTCGACACCATTCTCATACGCTGCAATCGCTTTGTGCTCAGCGCCGTGATATTGGAATACTCGATTGATATCAGGAACCTTGCCGATAAGAGTGAGGTAGCCGAGGAAGAATCCAAGGCTGCATAAACCCTCAATCGCATGGAAAGCGAGAGGAGATAATCCGAATGCTGCGGTCAAACCGCGAGCCCCGAGCATCGGGATCAAGAGAAAAAGGCCCACAAAGAATGCGAGTGCAATTACCATCGATACAGTCGTTCCACCCTTGGATAAGCGGTCCTCTTCGGGGGTGTTCACCTCGGCAGACCAGGTGAGGGACTTCATTCCGAGCGAGAGCGACTCTATGAGATTTGCGACTCCACGAGCGAGGGGAATTCGCCCCCAAGCCTGAGACCAATTGGCGCACTCGCCGGTCTTAAGTTCGATGCCTCCATCGAGACGACGAACCGCAACCGCCCAGATATCTTCACCGCGCATCATCACGCCGTCCATGACGGCCTGACCGCCCATGTAGCGCACTGGTTGCGCAGGAGCGGTCATCGAGACACTCTCATGCGGTAGGGAGTCCTACTTCTTGGGCTTCTTAGCTGCAGCGGCGTAACGCTTCTGGAAACGCTCGACGCGTCCGCCGGTGTCTACAAGCTTCTGCTTGCCGGTGTAGAAGGGGTGGCACTCGGCGCATAGCTCAACACGCATTGAGTCGACCACTGAACGGGTCACGAACTCATTGCCGCAGGAGCAGTGCACTTGGCACTCGCCGTACTTGGGGTGGATGTCAGTCTGCATGGTCTTTCCAATCTAACCGGTGGAGCGCCCGGAGGTCTTGCCGGGCGCAGAATCGTCTCAACTCTGTGGATCAACCGCCGCCGGATGGGGCATTGGCGATATCTGCGAGGAATCCGTCATTGCTCTTGGTGGAGCGAAGCTTGTCGAGCAGAAGCTCAAGCCCAGGGGCGGCAGATCCGTCGCCAGCAAGCGCATTGAGGACTCGGCGGAGTTTCCAGACCTGGTTCAGCTGGTCTCGCTCGAAGAGCAACTCCTCATGGCGGGTGCTCGATGCGTTGACATCAATCGCCGGGTAGAGGCGACGCTCAGCCAACTTGCGGTCTAGGCGAAGCTCCATGTTGCCGGTTCCCTTGAACTCCTCAAAGATGACCTCATCCATGCGGCTACCGGTCTCAATGAGAGCGGTCGCAATGATGGTTAGCGATCCACCCTCCTCAACGTTTCGCGCTGCTCCAAAGAATCGCTTCGGTGGGTAGAGAGCGGTTGAGTCGACACCACCTGAGAGCACACGCCCCGATGCAGGGGCCGCGAGGTTATAAGCACGCGCTAGACGGGTTATTCCGTCGAGCACGATTACTACGTCCTTGCCGAGCTCAACAAGTCGCTTAGCGCGCTCGATTGCTACCTCTGCAACATGTGTGTGCTCGTCGGAGGGTCGGTCGAACGTGCTTGCAATTACTTCACCGCGAAGCACGTGGCGCTTCATGTCGGTCACTTCTTCTGGGCGCTCATCAACGAGGAGCACCATGAGGTGAACCTCGGGGTTATTGCGCTCGATTGAGTAGACAAGCTGCTTAAGAATGGTGGTCTTACCAGCCTTAGGAGGTGAGACAACCAAACCGCGCTGACCCTTACCGATGGGCGAGAGAAGGTCGATGATGCGACCAGTCAGAAGCGTTGGTTCATCCTTAATCTCAAGGGTAAGTCGCTCATCTGGGAATAGCGGAGTTAGGTCCTCGAAGCGAGGGCGTTCTTTCGCATCCTCAGGAGACATACCGTTGATCTCGTCAACGCGAAGCAACGCCGGGTACTTCTCATTGCTCGCAGCAGGTCGCGTTGCGCCCTTGATGTAGTCACCTTTTCGCAGCGAGAAACGGCGAACCTGTGTTGCAGAAACATAGGAGTCATTGCGCCCAGGCAAGTAGCCAGTAGCGCGAAGGAATCCGTATCCCTCGTCGCGAAGATCTAGCAGACCTGCAATCTCAATTGGCTCGCCGGTGAACTCGCCGCGCGGCTCAGCCTGCTCGCGTTCTCCACCGCGGTCGTACCCACGCGAGTTGCCGCGCTCTGGGCGCTGACCACCTTGGCCACCTTGACGACCCTGTCCACCTTGACGACCTTGACCACCTTGGCGACCTTGATTGCTCTGTCCGCCCTGGTTGCTCTGGCTGCCCTGACCACCCTGATTGCTCTGGCCGCCCTGTCCGCCTTGACCGCCCTCTTCACCCGGGCCGCCTACGCGGTCACGGCCGCGGCGACGACGACGTCTGGTGCGATTGGCGTCTGAGTAGGAGCTCTGCTCGTCGCCATCCTCTGAACCACTACCGGTGCCGCCCTGGTTATTAGAGCGAGACTCTGATCCGGACTCAGTACCACCGCTGGCTCCACTCGTCTGCGGCTCGTTATTCGTCGCCGATGACGTAGGTGTGGAGTTGCGCCTTGGGCGCGGTGCGATCTCTGGGTCTGCCCCGGTGCCCAAACCAGCGCTAGATGCAATCGCATCCTGCTCGGCGGCGAGGGACTCGATGGATCCGGCCTCTAACTCAGAGGCACGTTTTGAGCGAATGGCTTTGCGAGGAGCAGCGCTCGCTGAAGTCTTTCCAGAATCAGACTTGTCAGAGGCTTCCTTGCCCGCTCCATCATTACCGGTGCTCTTACCCGCACTGGCTTTCGTAGCACGGGGAGCCTTGGGCGCTTTTGCATCGCCGTCTCCCCCTGCAGCAGAGAGGATCGCAGCTACAAGATCGGCCTTCTTGAGGCGCGTGACACCCTTCAAACCAATCGCACCAGCGATGGAGTGGAGTTCTTCACGATCCTTGCCGTCAAGCATCGAACGCTCAATACCCTGCTTCGCACTCAATATGGGCTCCTAAGGGAACTAACGCAACCTTTGGTTACGTGTGGGGTCACAGCGGGCTACCGATCTCGGCCGAGGCCTCGACTTATGCAGCCTGAACTGTGAAGAGAATAAATAGAAAGGGACGAACCGCAGCAATGCCGTGTGTTGAGGTGTGTTTTTTTCGTGGAAGGAATTCCAAGAAGTACTGCGAACCTCTTCGACTATCCGCCTCGCCGGTGCCGGATGATCCTGTGATCGGATGATCTAGTCGGAGAGAGGTGCCACATCCGGAGGGAGCGGCGGTTCAGAGAGAATCATACTCACATCCCGGACCCAAACGCATACCGGCTGCCTTGAAGTGCTCAGACTCTTACCCAAATTAAGTGGGTCCGCAGGTTTGGGACTATGCCTAGGCGAGTGCGTGGGCGACGAGTCTGCCCATGAGTTCATGGGCAACAACCGGCTCTAGCCCCTCGGTCCCCGACTCGCTGTAGACCCCTCCCGATCCTTCAATCTCGGAGTCATAGAGCATGTAGGGAACCGCATCTGAGGTATGGGTTCCGAGGCGGCAAGGGGTTGCATGGTCGGGCATCAACAGAATCCGGTAAGACCCAAAACGAGGCAGCGCCTCCGCTAGTGGACCAATGATCTCAGAGTCCCAGCGCTCGAGGGCCTCGACCTTCGTGAGCGGCAGTTGCTGATGGCCAGCCTCATCGGTTGCCTCTACATGGAGCATGAAGAAGTCTTGGGTCTCAAGAGAGGCGAGACATGCATCTCTCTGAGCCACGTAGTCATTCTCGAAACCAGCCGAGGCTCCAGGCACATCTAGTACCTCTATGCCTGCGAGTACCCCTAACCCGCGCACAAGATCTACTGCGGATGTGAGTCGACCGGTGACACCATAACGATCGGAGAATGAAGGGAGTGTCGGACTCGTTCCTTGTCCCCATAACCAAATCTGCGTCGCAACAGAGCCAACGCGTGAAGCCGCCTCAGCGACTACAGCTTGAGATGCATTCATAAGCGCGTGGAGCTTGTCAGCAGCAGGACCAGTTGGCCAGATGCTTGGCTTGCCGGTTAGATCATGCGGTGGAACACAATCGGAGACAGCCCACTCCCCTGGCACTACGAGGATATGGCGATACTCAACTCCTGGGTAGAAGCGCACACCGTCACGGCCGTCGCCAAGTGCTGCGTTGAGCGCATCAAT
>WLHA01000034.1 GCA_009702955.1 Actinomycetota bacterium | reverse complement strand
GTGGAGATGGTTATGCCGGGTGACAACACTGAGATGAATGTGGAGTTGATTAACCCGATCGCGATGGAGGAAGGTCTCCGTTTCGCTATTCGTGAGGGTGGTCGTACAGTGGGTGCTGGTCGCGTGGTCAGCATCATCAAGTAAGTCTTTAACTAAAAGAAAACGAGAGGCACACCATGGCTGACGCCAAGGGGCAAAAAATCCGAATCCGGCTCAAGGCCTATGACCACGAGATCATCGATCAGTCGACGAAGAAGATCGTCGAGACCGTTGTTCGTACTGGAGCCAAGATCCGCGGACCGATCCCTCTCCCCACGGAGAAGCACCGCTATACCGTTATTCGCTCACCACACGTCAACAAGGACTCTCGCGAGCACTTTGAGATGCGTATCCACAAGCGTCTAATCGACATCGTTGACCCTGCTGCAAAGACGATTGAGTCGCTTCAGCGCCTCGATCTCCCTGCTGGGGTCGATATCGAGATCAAGCTTCAGGGCGTCTAACCGAGCCTGAGAAGCACTTATAAGAAGACATCGAGGAGATTTTTCTCGATATGGAGTCTCCATTCGACACCCAGCACTGGTGTCGGCTAGGGTCCTCCGACTCAGCCCTAGTGAGTTAATCACTCTGGCTAAACCGACGTCTCCGGTAGCCCCAAGATCCTTTGGGGAACCCGCAGAGCACAACCGAACTGATCGCTCCGCCGGGCACCCGCCCTGCGGAGCGTTCGCATGAGAAGAGTAGGCGAGGAAGCCACATGGCATCCAAGGGGATTTTAGGGCGAAAGCTCGGCATGACCCAAGTCTGGGACTCCGAGAACCGGGTAGTACCGGTTACGGTGATCCAGGCTGGTCCTTGTCGCGTCGTCCAACTCAAGACACCAGAGCGTGATGGATACTCGGCTGTGCAGATCGCCTTCGGCGATGCAAAGCCCCGTCGACTATCCAAGCCCGAGCTTGGTCACCTGAAGGCAGCTAATGCCGAGGCCACGAATCACCTCGCAGAGATGCGTGTTGATGACCTCAGTAAATATGCCGTCGGCCAGGTAATCACAGCCGAACTATTTGAGGCCGGCGAGCTTATTGACGTCACTGGCATCTCAAAGGGTAAGGGTTTCGCTGGAGTTATGAAGCGACACAACTTCAAGGGTCAAGGTGCTAGCCACGGTAACCACAAGGCTCACCGTGCTCCCGGATCAATCGGCGCATGCGCCACACCATCTCGCGTCTTCAAGGGTATGAAGATGGCTGGACAGATGGGGCATGCCAAGACCACCACCCTCAACCTTATGGTCGTAGAGGGCGACGCTGAGCGAGGAATCATCCTTGTTCGTGGCGCAATCCCCGGCCCCAAGGGCGGGCTTGTATTCCTACGTAACGCAGTAAAAGCAGGTGCCCGATGAGTACCGTTGACGTTCGCAATATCGAGGGCAAGGTAGTAGGTACTGCTGAGTTGCCTGATGACATCTTTGGTATTGAGCCAAATGCCTCGGTAATGCATCAAGTTGTAACTGCCCAGTTGGCGCATAAGCGCTCCGGTACCTCTAGCACCAAGACTCGTGCTCAGGTCCGAGGCGGAGGCGCTAAGCCATGGGCCCAGAAGGGCACCGGCCGTGCTCGTCAGGGTTCCTCACGTGCGCCTCACTGGCGCGGTGGTGGAGTTGCCCATGGACCGAAGCCTCGTGATTACACGCAGCGCACACCCAAGAAGATGGTGCGCCTTGCGGTTCTCTCAGCTCTATCGGATCGTGCTCAAGAGGGCAAGGTTCAGGTAATTGATGCATGGGGATTCAGCCCACCATCAACCAAGCGTGCAATAGGCGCACTCGAGGCTCTCGGGCTCCGGGCAATTGGCGAGCGCCAGGTGCGTCTCGCTATCTGCCTAGACCGCAGTGAGCGCGAGTCCTGGCTCTCATTCCGCAACTTAGGTGACCGAGTTCGTGTAATTCTCCCAGAGGAGATCAACACCTACGACGTACTCCTCTGCGACACGATTGTCTTCAGCGAGGCAACTCTTGCCACGACAGTCGAGCGTCTTAGTGCAGCAACTCCAGCTACGCCTCGCACGAAGCTGAGCGTCACATCCTCAGATAGTGCTGATGCAGATACAGATGAGGACGCATCATGAGTGCCGACCATCGCGATGTAATTATTCGCCCAGTTGTTTCAGAGAAGTCCTACGCGGCTCTCGACGCAAACGTATACACGTTTGAGGTTGCACCTGGCGCAAACAAGATTGAGATCCGTCAGGCTGTTGAGGCCATCTTCGGGGTCAAAGTAACAAACGTCAACACGGTCAACCGCGCTGGCAAGCGCAAGCGCAACCGCAAGACCGGCACTTGGGGCCAGCGGTCAAAGACAAAGCGCGCACTGGTATCGCTTGCCGAGGGCGACCGGATTGAGATCTTCGGGAGCTAATTATGGCCATTCGTAAACGTAAACCCACAAGCCCAGGGCGCAGGTTCCAGACCGTCTCGGATTTCGCCGAGATCACCAAGGATCGCCCTGAGAAGTCACTCCTTGCGCCTAAGCCGCGTACCGGTGGACGTAACTCCTATGGTCGTACAACATCGCGTCACCGCGGTGGAGGCCACAAGCGCCAGTACCGCATCATCGACTTCAAGCGCGAGAAAGACAGCATCCCCGCAAAGGTTGCAGCGATTGAGTACGACCCGAACCGCAACGCACGTATTGCACTTCTGCACTACCGCGATGGCGAGAAGCGTTACATCATTGCGCCAGCTGGTATCCAGGTTGGAGACATGCTCCAGAGTGGTCAAGGCGCAGATATTCGCCCAGGAAACGCGCTACCTCTGCGCTACATCCCAGTCGGTACCGTTGTCCACAATGTTGAGATGAAGCCTGGAGCAGGGGCGAAGTTAGGTCGCGGCGCTGGCGCTTCGATTCAACTCGTCGCTAAAGAAGGCCTATACGCAACTATTCGTCTCCCATCGACCGAGATGCGTCGTGTTCCGATTGACTGCCGTGCAACGGTTGGTTCTGTCGGTAACGCCGAGGCATCACTTATCTCAATTGGTAAGGCCGGTCGTAACCGCTGGAAGGGCAAGCGCCCGCAGACCCGCGGTGTGGCTATGAACCCTGTTGACCACCCACTTGGTGGTGGAGAAGGTAAGTCTTCTGGTGGGCGTCACCCTGTTTCACCATGGGGTAAGCCTGAAGGACGAACACGCAAGCGAGGCAAGGCCTCCGACAAGATGATCATTCGCCGCCGCCGCACACGCGGTTCACGGAGGTAGGTAAAACATGCCACGCAGTCTAAAAAAAGGCCCATTTGTTGATGAGCACCTTCTCTTGAAGGTCGAGCGTCAAAACGCGGCCGGCGAGCACAAGGTGATCAAGACCTGGTCCCGCCGTTCAACGATCACCCCCGACATGGTCGGCCACACGATCGCGGTTCACGATGGACGTAAGCACGTCCCCGTGTTCCTCTCCGAGCCGATGGTTGGTCACAAGCTCGGCGAGTTCGCGCCTACCCGCACCTTCCGGTACCACGCCGGCCAGGAGAAGGTCGTGCGTCGATGAGGTCTGACGTTCAAGGCACTCAAGCAACACTTAGCCACTGCGGTATCGCACCTAACAAGGTGCGTGCAGTTCTTGGGCTCATTCGCGGACTCAGCATTGATGAGGCTCGCGATGTGCTTCAGTTCTGTGAGCGCGGTGCAGCAGAGGAGATTGGCAAGTTGCTGAACTCAGCAATCGCCAATGCCGAGCACAACGATCATCTCGACCCTGAGGAGCTTTTCGTTAGCGCCTGCTGGGCCGATGAAGGACCTACTGCGAAGCGTTGGAGGCCACGTGCTCGTGGTCGCGCTACAAAGATTCGCAAGCGCACCAGCCACATCACAATTGTCGTAGACCGCATGCCCGACGAGGCTCTTGAGCTTCACCGTGCGCGCTCCGAGCGACGTGGTGGAGGCGGAGCAACTCAAGCCAACCGTGCGCGCCGTCGAGCTGCATCACGTGCAGCAGAGGCACAGGCCGAGCACAACCACGATCACGATCATGACCATGATCATGACCACGACCACGATCACAGCGAGCCGGAGGAAGCCCCAGTGGCTGAGTCGGCTGAGTCTGAGGTCGAGGAGACCACGGAGGCGTCCGAGTAATGGGACAGAAAGTCAATCCGTATGGCTTCCGCCTCGGTATTACTACCGACTGGAAGTCACGATGGTTCGCCGATAATAAGGCGTATACAGAGTTTCTAATTGAGGACTGGAAGATCCGCGACTACCTGCGCACACAGCTTGAGCGTGCAATGGTGAGCCGCATCGAGATCGAGCGTTCTGGCGACAAGCTGAGAATCGATGTATTCACAGCGCGTCCAGGAATCGTCATTGGTCGTCGTGGTGCAGAGGCAGACCGTCTTCGTACCGGACTCTTCAAGATCACAGGCAACAACAAGATTCACTTCAACATCCAAGAGATTAAGCAGCCCGAGCTCGATGCCGCGCTGATCGCTCAGGGTGTTGGAGACCAGCTCGCAGGACGCGTTTCGTTTAGGCGTGCAATGAAGCGTGCTGTGCAGACCGCAATGAAGGCCGGAGCTCTCGGTATTCGAGTTCAGGTCAGTGGTCGCCTCGGCGGCGCTGAGATGAGCCGCAAGGAGTGGTACCGCGAGGGCCGCGTCCCTCTGCACACACTGCGTGCTGATATTGACTACGGAGCATCTGAGGCCAAGACAACATTCGGCCGCATCGGTGTCAAGGTATGGATCTACAAAGGTGACATCCTTCCCTACAAGCAGGTCTCTGACGAGAAGATCTCCCAAGAGGCAGCACTCGCTGCTGGTGAGGCTCCTACTGCCCCTGGAGTTCGCCGTGTAGTAACCGCTGGTGGAGGGCGTCGTCGACCTGCAGATGAGTCAGTCTCAGTCGACTCAACGAATGTCTCTGATGACATCAACCTTGAAGCAACTCCAGTTATTAAGGAAGCTGACCCCGAGCTCGAGCGCCTCTTGGCAGAGGAAGAAGAGATCGAGCGTCGCACGCGAGCGCACCACGAGGCTCCTAAGTTCCACGGCGACGAGGACTGAGGCTAGCTATGTTGATGCCTAAGAGAGTTCGTCATCGCAAGGTCCAGCGTGGTCGCATGAGCGGCATCGCTAAGGGCGGATCGCGCGTTACATATGGAGACTTCGGGATCCAAGCACTTGAGCCTGGTTGGATCACCAACCGCCAGATTGAGGCTTCGCGTATTGCCATGACTCGCCACATCAAGCGTGGTGGCAAGGTATGGATCACGATCTTCCCTGACAAACCAGTTACTCAGAAGCCTGCTGAGACCCGTATGGGTTCTGGCAAGGGAAACCCTGAGCACTGGGTTGCAGTTGTTAAGCCAGGTCGCATCATGTTCGAGCTCTCCGGAGTTACTGAAGAAGTTGCACGCGAAGCCATGCGCCTAGCAATGCACAAACTTCCGATCAAGACGCGCTTCGTAGTTAGACGTGAGGAGGCCTGATGGCTGGAATCAAAGAATTCAGACCGAACACGCTCGTTGAACTCAACGATGCAGATCTTCTCGCCAAACTCTCCGAGGCAAAGGAAGAGCAGTTCAACCTGCGCTTTCAACTAGCCACCGGTCAGGTTGAGAACTCTTCGCGTATTACCCATGTGCGTCGTTACATCGCACGTATCAAGACCATCGTGCGTGAGCGCGAGATCGCAGCGGCAGAGGCTGCCGAGGAGAACGCATGAGCGAGACCGAACAGACCGAGACCATCAATACTGAAGTGACTGAGGCCGAACAGGCCGAGACAACTGCAACCCGTAACGCACGCAAAGTGCGTGAAGGTGTCGCAGTCTCAGTTAAGCAGGACAAGACGGTTGTTGTTGCAGTAATCGATCGGGTACGTCACCGTCGTTACCGCAAGACAGTCCAGCGCACAACAAAGCTTTACGCTCACGATGAGAACAACGAGGTACGTGAAGGCGACCGTGTGCGCATCACTGAGACTCGCCCGATGTCACGCCTTAAGCGCTGGCGAGTCGTCGAGATTCTCGAGCGGGCAAGGTAGGGAGAGAAAATGATTCAGCAAGAGAGCAGACTCAAGGTTGCCGACAACTCCGGTGCCAAAGAGGTCCTTTGCATAAAGGTCCTCGGCGGAACCCGTCGTCGCTATGCCAGCATCGGAGATGTCTTCGTTGCATCGGTCAAGGCTGCCCAGCCTGGTGCCGCTGTAAAGAAGGGCGATGTTGTTAAGTGCGTAGTTGTTCGTGTCAAGAAAGAGAAGCGCCGCGCAGATGGCTCATACATTCGATTTGATGAGAACGCAGCAGTTCTTATCAATGACGCAATGCAGCCTCGTGGTACTCGCATCTTCGGACCAGTTGGTCGCGAACTGCGTGACAAAAAGTTCATGCGTATCGTCTCGCTCGCACCGGAGGTGATCTGATGCGTATCCGTAAGGGAGACAAAGTCAGAGTCATAGCTGGCAAGGACCTCGGCAAAGAGGGCGAAGTGATCCGTGTAATTATCGCTACCGACAAGGTCATCGTCGATGGTGGAATCAACATGGCCAAGCGCCATCAGCGTGCTACTTCGGCGACGACCCAGGGCGGAATCATCGATAAAGAGATGCCGATCCATGTCTCTAACGTCGCCATCGTCTGCTCGAAGTGCGGACCCACTCGCATCGGAATGAAGTTCGAGGGCGAGAAGAAACGGCGTACCTGCCGCAAGTGTGGAGGGGACCTCTAATGGCTCCGCGTCTTAAAGAACGATACGAGTCTGAGCTTCGTGAAGCTCTGCGCACTGAGCTTGGGCTCATCAATGTGATGCAGGTTCCGCGACTCCAGAAGATCGTCATCAACATGGGTGTAGGTGGGGCAACCCAGCAGGCCTCCTTGCTTGATGGTGCAGTTGCAGACCTCACAACAATCTCGGGACAGAAGCCCCTGATCACGAAGGCAAAGACCTCAATCGCTGGATTCAAACTGCGTGAGGGAAATGCAATCGGAGCAAAGGTGACTCTCCGAGGAGCTCGTATGTGGGAGTTCTATGACCGCCTTGTAACTCTGGCGATTCCTCGCATTCGTGACTTCCGCGGGCTTAGCCCCAAATCATTCGACGGACACGGCAACTACACGTTTGGTGTGACCGAGCAATTGATCTTCCCTGAGATTGAGTACGACAAAATCGACACAACGCGTGGAATGGACATCACCATCGTCTCCTCCGCACGTACCGACGACGAGGGACGAGCGCTCTTGCGAGCACTCGGATTTCCGTTCAGACGCACCGAGAACGTGGGTTAGGCACATGGCTAAAAAAGCATTAGTTAATAAGCAGCAGCGTGAGCCAAAGTTTAAGGTCCGCGGTTACTCGCGGTGCCGTAAATGCGGTCGAGCGCGAGCGGTGTACCGCAAGTTCGGCCTATGCCGAATCTGCCTACGCGAGCTCATTCACGCAGGCGAAGTGCCTGGCGTGACCAAGGCGTCGTGGTGAGGAAGGCGATCCAATGACAATGACCGACCCCATCGCGGACATGCTTACACGCATCCGCAACGCAAACATCGCTATGCATGACACAACGTCGATGCCTTCCTCGAAAGTCAAGGAAGCACTCGCGAAAGTTCTGCTGAGCGAGGGCTACATCGAGGGCTACGAGGTCGAGGACGACCCCATTCGCCCTGGACAACGCCTCACTGTTTACATGAAGTACACCCCCGAGCGTAAGCGAACGATCTCTGGCATCAAGCGAGTATCGAAGCCAGGTCTGCGTGTGTATTCGAAGGCCGACTCGGTCGCTCGCGTACTCGGCGGATTCGGAATTGCCGTGCTCTCTACCAACAAGGGTCTCGTCACCGACCGTGAGGCGCGCAAGCGTCGCATCGGTGGCGAAGTGCTCTGCCACGTCTGGTAATCACATGTCTCGTATTGGTAAGCAGCCCATAACTCTCCCCGCAGGCGTTGAGGTAACCATCACTGGTTCTCACATCACCGTAAAGGGACCCAAGGGAACTCTCGAGATCGACGCTCCGCCGACCATCACGGTCGCACGCGATGGCGATGACCTCCTTGTAACCCGACCCGATGACGAACGCCAGAACCGCGCTCTCCACGGACTCACACGTTCTCTTGTCTCCAACATGGTGACAGGTGTATCTGTGGGCTTCACCAGGGAGCTCGAGATCGTAGGCGTTGGTTATCGTGCAATTCCTCAGAGCCCGACCAAGATTGAGGTGCAGGTAGGTTTCTCGCACCCAGTCTTCGTGGAGGCCCCAGATGGAGTGACCTTCGACGTTC
>WLHA01000033.1 GCA_009702955.1 Actinomycetota bacterium | reverse complement strand
GTTAGCTCTTAGAGGTGAAGGTCCACTGATAGGTGTCGATCTCGACCCCGGGGTCAGTTTGTCGCTCGATGTGGACAACAACGGTGTTGGTGCCCGGCTGATAGCGAATGATTTCCTTGTCAGCCCCAGGTTGGAATGTGAGGCGACCTAACGCCTTGACGCGCGAGAGTTGATCCTCAGGTATCGGGGTGCAGGTCTTGGTCGGTCCGCAGACATCAATTGTTCCAAAGAGGTCGTCGCGCAGATCAACGATGATTGCGGATTGCGGCGGAACAATCGTGTTGGGCTCTGGCGCTATGTCGGTCACGTTGCCGTTCGGGGTGCGCTGCGTTCGGGTAGTCGTATCTGCGCTGAAGCCTGCGATCAAGAAGATGCTGAGCACCGCGACTATCCCAACGGAGACTACGGCGAAGCGCCCAGGGTGCTTAAACGCCCTCCGCTTCACAGGGCGATTCACAGGGGGAGTCGAGTTCGCCGCATTACCCCGATTGCCTGCATTTGCCATGTGATTACGGTACCCCGCTGCGTTCGTGTCCCTGTTATCGCAATTGTTAGCGCAATTGCAGCATCCGTCACACTTAATGCGGCCAATCTAAGTAGTAGGGGATTAACAATGATGTATTCCACGCTTTAGGGTCGATTGCCCGGTACCGTGGCGCAATGGCAGTAGGCGGCGGAGGAGACCTCGTCGGCCGTGTTTTGGCCGATCGATACCGACTCCTCAGCCCTATCGGGGCTGGGGGTAGCGGCCGCGTCTACATAGCTGATGACGTAAAACTGAAGCGCCGAGTAGCCGTCAAGGTTCTACATCCAGGTCTCGCTGAGGACGCAGGTTTTCTAAGACGCTTCCGAAACGAAGCTCGCCTATCTGCGCAGCTCCACCACCCCAACATCATGGCGGTGCACGACTGGGGCGATGAGGGCGAACCGTTCATGGTGGTCGAACTCCTAACAGGTGGGTCGCTCCGCGGCATGCTCGATGCAGGCGCCACGCTTACGCCCTCGCAGGCCGCGCATGTTGGGGTTCAGGTTGCATCTGCGTTGGAGTATGCGCACGGCCACGGGTTCGTGCATCGAGACATCAAGCCAGCGAACCTGCTCTTCGATGAACACGGAATAGTGAGAGTCGCTGATTTTGGGTTAGCACGCGCTCTTGCAGAGGCATCATGGACAGAGCCTTCGGGGACAATTCTTGGCACAGCTCGGTATGCATCCCCCGAGCAGGTCAGCGGGGCTCCGCTCGATCAGCGCTCTGACCTATACGCGTTAGCTCTCGTACTAGTAGAGGCAGTGACAGGGGATCTTCCGTTTGCGACGGATACAACACTCGCAACTCTTGCCGCGCGTACTCAGGCTCCAGTGGCCGCGCCAGCAGAGCTAGGGCCGCTCATGGCCGTCGTTGAGCGTGCTGGTCGCGTAGACCCGAGTGATCGTTATCCAGACGCGGCGACCATGAGAAGCGCATTAGAGGACGCAGTAAAAATGCTCCCTCCTCCAGGGCCGCTGCGCCTTGCGGGGCTTGATGAGGTGCTCAGCGATCCAAATCCAACGCAGGTACCTGCTTCAAGAGGGATTCTCTTCGACCAAGAACGCCCAGAGCAGCCGTCGCCGATAGCAGCGAGACGCCCGGCGCCTGCGCGACGTCGACCTATCGCTGCAATCGTGGTCGGTGCTGCAATATCCGCAGCTGTTCTGACGGCAGCGGCTCTTCTTAGCACTGCAAATCTCGGAGCAGCAGTGGTTACCCCTAATGCGGTCGGAAGCACGCTCTCGAATGCACGCGACTTGATCGCAAGCGGCGGGTTGCTCGTAACTGAGAATGAGCGTTTCTCTGATGATCCAAGAGGCGTAGTGATTTCGCAGTCACCTGCAGCAGGTCACGACATAACATCTGGCGGACGCGTTCAAATCGTTGTCTCGAGGGGTCCGGCTCCGATCGCTATCCCAAGAGTTGCAGGCAAGACAGTCGCCGATGCGCGCTCCGAACTCTCCGCGGCTGGGTTCGCTGTTATAGAGGATCACCGCTTCGACGAGACAGCCCCTAGCGGAACAGTCATTAGAACGAAGCCAGCACAGCGAGCTCCTCGCGACTCAACGGTTGCAATCGTGGTCTCCGATGGTAAGGCACCAGTTGCGATTCCTGCTCTCGCTAACAGCACATATGACAACGCAGTTAACGCATTGACTAATGCGGGCTTTATCCCTGCGCGTAGTGAGGCGTTTAGTGACACGGTGGCAGCGGGCACCGTCATCAACACAGACCCCGCAGGCGGCGGCAAAGCCCAACCCGGGAGCACGGTCAAGATAATTGTGAGCAAGGGCCCAGATGTCGTAACCGTGCCGAATGTGAGAGGGCTCACGCTCGATGCTGCATCTGCGCAGCTCCAAGCGGCCGGTCTCACGTCAGCAGTCTCTGGCGCGTATAGGCCAGGGGCGAAGGTGCGCGCACAAGACCCCCCAAATGGGGCAGTCGTCAAGCGTGGCGCCACGGTAACGCTCTTCTTCTAGGTAGTTCTTCGCGTGTTGCCTCCGCGTTGTGCGCTCGCTCTGGTCTAAGGCCTAATCTCCATAGGTTCAATGAGGGCCTCCAACAGAGGTGGCTCCGGCAATCGTTAGGGAGAATACAGATGGGTGCACTCGATGGGCGCGTTGCAATTATTACTGGTGCTGGCGGTGGCCTTGGCCGTGAGCACGCACTCCTCTTTGCATCTGAGGGCGCAAAGGTAGTTGTAAACGATCTTGGTGGAAACGTAGATGGTTCCGGAGCTGATCGTGCTGCAGCGCAGGTTGTCGTCGATGAGATTCTTGCGATGGGTGGCGAGGCTGTAGCAAACGTAGACAACGTCGCCGATTGGGAGGGTGCTCAGCGCCTTGTGCAGACCGCAGTGGATACCTTTGGCGACCTCCACGTTCTCGTGAACAACGCTGGAATTCTTAGAGACCGCGTGCTTGTGAACATGAGCGAGCAAGAGTGGGACGCAGTAATTCACGTTCACCTCAAGGGTCACTTTGCTCCAACACGTTTTGCCGCTGCCTACTGGCGTGAGCAGACCAAAGCAGGGAAGACGAATAAGGCAGCGATCATCAACACGTCCTCAACCTCTGGAATCTTCGGTAATCCTGGGCAATCAAACTACGGCGCTGCGAAGAGTGGAATCGCTTCCTTCTCGCAGATCATCGCTATGGAGCTCGATCGCTATGGAGTGCGCTCAAACGCGATTGCACCGGCTGCGCGTACACGCATGACCGAGGGCGCACCAGGGCTCTCCGAGGTTGTAAAAGCACCTACAGATGCTGCGAAGTTTGATGTATGGGCACCTGCAAATGTCTCCCCAATGGTTGCGTACCTCGCTACAGAGGACTGCCCGTTTACCGGCGAGACCTTCCTCGTTCAGGGTGACGCGGTTCAGCGCTGCGCTCCGTGGAGCCTCGCTGAGAAGATCTCGAATGACCAGGAGCGTTGGACTGTTGCTCAACTTCAGGCAGCTGCACCGACTGGTTTAGTCAAGAAGTAAATATTCAAGAGCCTGCGAAGTCGCCATTGGAGCGGTAGAGCAAGGGACAGAAAATTTGTGAGAACGGGCCCTGGAGCAATCCGGGGCCCGTGCTCGTTTGGCGTGCTCCAGCCCTGTCAGTGAAGACTCTCCACCGTAGGCTGTGGGTCCCCTACCGTTCGAGAGTCTCAGAGTGCCTGAACCAACAGAGTCTGAACCAACAGAGTTAGACGAAGTCAAGGGGCGACTGCGGCTCCACGATGGCCCTCACTATCGCTGGTGGGTCCTTGGTGCAGTTCTTGCTGGTGTATTTGTCTCCGGCGCACTCATCACGATCATCGGCGTCTCTCTAGCGACAGTTGCAGGGGATCTCGGCACCAACACTGCATCCCTAACTTGGGTCGTGACAGGGCCGCTGCTTGCTGTTGCCTTGACGATGCCGCTATTCGGAAAACTTGGGGACGTCTGGGGCCTTCGGCGCGTCTACCTAATTGGGCTACTCGGCTTTACCGTCGGATCGATCCTGACTGCGTTCGCGTGGAACGGTCCGTCACTAATTGCGTTCCGCATCCTTGGTGCAATTCCAGGGGCAGCTATGGGCCCAACGGCGATGGCCTTGGTGATGCGAGCCTTCCCCCCTAAAGAGCGCGTAAAAGCCATGGGTTGGTGGTCCCTTGTTGGTGCTGGCGCGCCGGTAATCGGTGTAATTGCAGGAGGACCACTCGTAGAGATATTTGGATGGCGTTCACTCTTTATTGCTCAGGCGCCGTTCTCTATCGCTGCATTTGTACTTGGGTATGTCGTGCTTCGCGAAGCGCCGCGCCGTGAGCGTCAACCGATTGACATTGCCGGCGCCGCGTGGCTCGCAGTAGGGACAGTTAGTGCCTTGCTTGCTTTAACCATCGGGGGTCGCTCTGGATGGTCGCAGCCAATCGTTGCGATACTCGCGATTACTTCAGTTATTGGCTACATACTCTTCATTCGTGTTGAGCGAGTTGCTCTGCATCCGTTGCTGCCGCTTGAGTTCTTCAAACAACGCAGTTTCTCGGCATCGCTCTCCGCTCAATTCGCCTCCAACTTCGCATATATGGGCGGATTTATTGTCACGCCCTTATTGCTTCAATACCGTTTTGGATACTCGGTATCGCAGACCGCAGGTGCCTCAATTCTGCGCCCCCTCACATTTAGTCTCTGTGCTGCAGCGGCGGGGTATGTCGCAGCGCGCATCGGCGCGAGGAGGAGCGCAGTCATTGGCTTAAGCGCTCTAGTGATATCGATGGGCGTCTTCGCATCTGCTGCAGCATTCTCAATGATTGGTCTTGTATACGCAGGGTTGTTTCTCTCTGGTTTCGGTATGGGGACAGCATCACCATCGCTGGTCTCGAGCGCCGCCAATACCGTCTCGCATGACGACCAAGGAGTCGCGAACGCAGCTCAGCAAATGGTGGCGGCGATCGGCACTGTTGCCGGTATCCAGGTGCTCTCAACAATTCAAGGCGGAGGGCGCTCAGCATCTTCGTTTAGTGAGGCGTACATAATCGGCGGAGTGATCGCCGTGGTCGGTATTACTGCATCAGCATTTCTGCCGAAGCGAGGGCGACGCGCGTAAAGGTCTCCGGGTGCTCTGTTCGCTGCGAACGGTTACGCGGCGCGGTGCGCGCGATGTGCGTTCTTTAGATCCGAGTAATACGCGAGGTAGAGCGCTACCACTGCTCCATAGAGCATGACCGCGCTGATCCCGATCAAGTTCTCGATCCACCCGCCGAAGAGCACGCCAATAGGCACCGTCCCTCCGAACGCCATGATCCACAGAGCCATGACCCTTCCGCGCACCGCGTTTTCAAGGTGAGACTGAAGCACCGTTGAGAGGGCTGTGATCACTGCAAAATAAGCGAATCCAAGTATGCATACTGCTGGGAATGCCCAGAAGGGGTTACGAATACATGCGAATACGGCTAGTAGAACAGCGAACGCTACGAGACCAATGCGCACGATGCCTTCCTTGCTGCGGCCATGCAGAATCGTTCCGACGGAGATGGCCCCCATCGCCGCGCCGAACCCGAATACTGCGTATAGAGCTCCATACGCAGTGCTCTTGGGTCTAATCCCAAAGTTCTGTGCTGCGATTGCAGGCATTAGCCCCACGAAAGTAAGCGAGAAGAATGAGAAGATCGTGAGCGTGATCAGAATGCGCCTGATCAGAGGGTCATTCCATGCGATGCGAAATCCTGATGAGAGTCGTGCGAGGCCGCGTTCCGTTGGAGGATGGGGAGAGAGCCTCGGGAATTTCGCAACCATCAAGCTCACGATCGCGAATAGGTAGGTCGCTGCATTGATTGCAAATACCGGTGCTGCTCCGAATACTGCATAGAGCGGTGCACCGATTGCAGGGCCGATTACTCGCGAGAGGTTCATCTGCACCGACTGCAGCGAGACCGAGCCTGGAATATCTTCACGCGGTACGAGCGTTGGCATTATTGCGCCCATCGAGGGCGCGGCGAAAGCGTTACCGACTCCAATAGCAAGCACGCAGAGAGCGATTCCGGCTAGCGGCGGATTGTCTGACATCGCGAGGCCGGCAAGTACAAGCGATCCAACTAATTGCTCAAGTTGGGTGATTACAAGGAGGCGCCTTCGGTCAAGTACGTCAGCGAGCACTCCGCCAAATACGGAGAGGAGGAGAAGTGGCCCAAGCTGTGCGAAGTAAAGAATTCCGACGTAGGTAGCCGAGTGCGTGAGTTCCCATCCCCATGCTCCGAGGAGCACGTTCTGCATCCACGTCCCGATGTTCGAGGTAAATGTGCCTGCCCAGACGATGCGGAAATCTCGATGGCGTAACGCAGATCCTGCTGTACCCGGGCGGGGTGCGGGTCGGCTTGCGCTGCGTGCCATGGGTTCAGGCTACGCAGTCGCGACGCAATAACGCGAAAACGGAGGCCTCTCGGCCCCCGCTCTCATGGAGTGCTTATAAGAATTCGCTACTTCAAAAGGACTAGAAGTCCTCACGAATTTGTTGAGCGATCGAACTACTCAGTAATGCCCTGGATGGCCTCTGCAAGTGCTGGGCCTCCAGCTGGGCCGCCACCTTGCTGAGCCATCGACATGAGCTTGGACATATCGCCTTGAATCTTTAACTTGCCAGACATCATGGCCTGCATCCCGGCCTGTGGATCGCCCGAGACGAAGATCTGCTTAGCGGTGTCGTAGTCGGTCGTGATGGTGATCTCGCCTGCTGCATCGTGGCCGATACCAACGCGACCCTTGCCATCGGCGGTCCCCATGTGGAGGTGACGCTCTGCGCCGAATGGGGTATCTGTAACGGTGAGGTTCATGACCATGTTGGCGTGCGCAGGTGCGTCGGCGCCATGGTCCTCAATAAGTTTGCCAACTATTGCGAACCACTCATCGGACAGAAACGGATGCTTAGACACTGGGTCTCCTGATTATGTAGAGGATGGATCTCAAGAAGCGCTGGCACGAGGTCGTGCCAGTAAGGGCTGATGCTAGCGACGGGGGAGGCTGAGTGTCATCTTCCTTCTCTGTGCTGGGGTGGCGGTCTTCTGGCGGTCTTGGCTTGGTGGTCTTGGCTTGGTCGTCTTGGCGGTCTTATTTCTTAAATGTCACACCCCTGTTTTAGAGTCGAACATATGTTCGACCGACTGGATCAACTCACCACAGAGCTCGAGGCCTGCTTTGCCTCAATGGAGGTTGACTGCTTCGATGCTGCTCGGGCTGCGAGGTTGGTCAATTCGGGGGAGCGAGTGCGGCGTCTTGGGGATGCGATACGCACTATCGGTGTCGGTCAGGTTGAGCGGACGAATGGCTGGAAAGGCCAGGGCGCTAAGAGCATCTCGGAGTGGCTCTCTATCGAGACTGACTGTGCCCATTACGAGGCCCAGTCGGTTGTCGTGCTCGCTGGTCAGCTCCAGCATTTACCTGTTACCCAGGCTGCACTTCGCTCAGGGACTCTCTCTGGCACTCAGGCTGTCGAGGTAGCTCGCGGGGCAATTGTGGCACCTAATACTGAGACACAACTCTTGAATCTCGCTAATCATGTAACGGTGCGCGATCTACGAGATGCAACCTCTCGGGTAGTTGCAGCGGCCACTGACGAGGCAGAGCGCCACAGGCAGGTCCACAAATCACGATTCTTAAAATCGTGGACAGATCTCGATGGTTCTTTCAATCTAAAGGCGCGCATGACCGTTGCCAATGGCGCGCTTGTAATGGCCGCTCTCAAGCCACTACAGGATGAGGTCTTTAAGGCTGCACGCAAGAGTGGAAATCATGAAAGGCCAGAGGCCTACGCAGCTGACGCTCTAATAGCACTCTGTGAAAAGGCTAATAATGCATCTTCAAGGCCTGCGCATGGAGTGAGCGAGACAAAAAGACGTCGCCCTCACGCCGTGATCAATATTCGTGTCGACATTGATGCGCTTAAGCGTGGGCATACTGAGCATGGAGAAGTCTGCGAGATCGCTGGGGTCGGGCCGATCCCTGTCGCGAGTGCAACTGAGTATTTGGGCGAGGCATTCTTAAAACTTCTTGTTGTTGATGGAGTAGATATCAAGACAGTTGCGCATATGGGGCGACACATCCCTGCACCACTGCGAACAGCAGTTGAAGAACGCGACCGTGTATGCCAAGTACCGACCTGTGACATGAGTCTTGGACTAGAGATAGATCACATCGTGCCCTTCGCTGAGGGTGGCCCTGCGAGCTTGGAGAACCTCGTGCGGCTCTGTAAACGCCATCATCTTCAAAAAACACACGATGGATTCCGCCTAGTGAGAGCAGTCGACGGCGAAGGGGGTGCCTGGGAGTGGCGAGCACCACCAGGCCTCCGAGATACAGGGTGAGCGCATACATCATTCGGTTTGCGGAGAACGGCAATCGGCGCTGTGCTCACTGCTCTGCGTTTTGGCTTGCCGGGTTGCCGGTGGGCGGCGCGCTCCCATGGCGTGTACCCGTCGCCGCGGGCGAACTGGTCGCTGAATTCGGCCTAGGTGTGCCGCTCTGGGCGCTCACTGTCCTACGATCCGGGGCATGGCATCTGAGGGTCGCGAAGAGCGGATTGAGTCGAGGACTCGTAACCCGAAGTGGCAGCCGGCTCCGCTGCGCATCGATATGGAGACCTGCATCAACTG
>WLHA01000327.1 GCA_009702955.1 Actinomycetota bacterium | reverse complement strand
TCATCAGCGCTCACATGCTCGCCAACAGCTTTAAGCCAACGCGTGATCGTTGCCGAGGTAACAGTCTCGCCGAGTTGGGGCATCGTGATGTCCATTACATCTCCTCAAGCATGAAGGGATCGACCGGTCAGAGCAAGAACACTCTCTCCAAATAGTTCCCCGAGAGTCGGGTGAGGCTGAATGAGAATTGAGAGATCATCAACAGTTGCCTCCCAGTTCACCGCCAAATAACCAGGGCCAAGCAGCTCAGTAGCCATCGGTCCGACAATGTGTACCCCGAGAATTATGCCATCGCTATTCGCTATTACTTTCACAAGACCATCTGCCTGGTCCATGATCTGTGCACGAGCATTACCTGCGAATCGATGAACGCTCACAACTACATCTTGACCGGCCGCGCGCGCCGCAGCCTCGGTGGGGCCACAGAAGGCGACCTCGGGATGGCAGTAGATCCCCCACGGAACTCGCGTGTAGTCAATCGGGCGCGGACTCTCTCCGAGAATCGACTTGATGGCCACGATGGCCTCCGCAAAAGCAACATGAGCGAGCTGTGGAGTCGCCACAACATCCCCAACTGCGTAGACCCCCGCGACAGAGGTCTGCATCTCTCCGTCCACCTGAATAAATCCCTTAGGGTCGATCTCTATCCCTGAATTCTCGAGTCCACAGCCAACAGTGTTCGGGGTTCTACCGATACTCACAACGACTGCATCTACCTCGAGAGCGAGCGGTGCATTGTCTTGTGTGAGGCGAACAGATACGGACTCGTTATCAACCTCTGCCCCCTCGACGGTTACACCAGTACGCACTGTTATTCGCCTGCGCTTGAACATCCGGCCGACGATCTCTGCAACCTCTGTGTCGACTCCTGGGAGGATTGAGGGCATCGACTCGAGCACCGTCACAGAACTTCCGACGTCGGCGAGATACGAGGCAAACTCGCAACCGATAGCCCCACCACCGATGATGGCGGTTCTGGCGGGCACTGTTGTGAGTGCAAGCACATGGTCAGATGAGAGAACCTTCACGCCATCGAACGGAATACCTGGGAACTCGCGCGGCGTTGACCCCGTTGCGATTATCAGTGATCCACCCTCTAGGACCGTCCCGTCATCAACTCGAACGGTATGCGCGCCTGCATCTAGAACCTCTCCTCTCCCCGAGAAGACATTGACAGATCTCCCACTCAGAAGAGTCTCGAGCCCTTTCGTGAGGCGGTCGACAATCTTCTGCTGACGCTCAATACTTACGTTGAGATCCAGAGTTGGGGCACCGACATCGGCACCGATACCGATACCAAATGCCTTCGCCCCCTTCACCGTCCTGAGCACCTCAGCGGTCTGCAGGAGTTCTTTGGCTGGAATGCAGCCTCTGTGCAGGCACGTTCCCCCGACGCGCAGCTCCTCCACTAGTGCTACCGATAGCCCGGCCGCTGCGCCATAGAGAGCCGCGGCATACCCGCCAGGGCCTCCGCCCAAAATCACGAGATCGAAGCGGGTTGTCATCGCGATCCAGCCTGCATGATCTGCAGAGCGCCAGCCATCAAGATGGCCAGACCAGTTATGACAGCAAGGATAAGTAAGGTGCGCGTCTTCATCCCCCTATCATCGCCCGAATTGGTGCTCCGCGACGACCCGCGAACAGCGCGCCTCAAGTAATCCCCGACCACTATGCTCAAAAGGTCGCCCGGAGCCCCAAATGCCCGGGCCGGGGAATAGGGGCTAGGCGCGTGGTTGATCAACCAAGAGGGAACAACAGCCCGGAGGAGAGCAGTGCCGATCTCGGGTTAACTGCCCCATCTGGACTTATCGGAAGAATCAAGGAGGCCCTACCGGAGGGCACCTTCGCAGTAGGGGCAGGGCTAATTGTCGCTGCTATCACTGCCTACCTCTTCGTGATCGTCACCCTAAATGCACTCAGTGCAAAAGAGAAATCCGGGTTCAGTGCCTTCTGGGCGCTTGTCTTTGTTGCCGGAGTTGGCTTCTTTCTCCCTATCGAGCAAGAGGTCAGCAGGGCAATTGCAGCGCGTCGGGCTCAGGGCCTTGGAGCCGGGCCGCTTGTCAAGCGCGCCGCTGGCCTAGCGTTTGGTCTACTTGTTCTGCTCTTGGTCACAATTACAAGCGTTGAACTACTCGGAAATCACATCATTAGCGATGAGTTTTTCCACGGCAATCAAGGTCTTGTCTGGGCGCTAGAGCTCTCCTTGGTTGGGTTCTTCTGCATGCACCTAACCCGTGGAGTGCTCTCCGGGAACGGTAGATTCAGACCATACGGCGAGATGATGGGGGCCGAGGGAGTATTCCGGCTCGCTGGCGCAATCGTTCTAGCTGTAATCGGAGTAAAGGTCGCAGGGCTGTTTGGTCTCTGCTTGGCAATCTCGCCGTTCCTTGCCGTAGCGGTAGCAATGCGTTTCCAGCGAGGGCTCCTAACGGATGGGCCTCCAGCGCCCTATAGCGAACTCTCAACAGCGCTCGGCTGGTTATTGATGGGCTCTGTTTTCATGCAGGTTCTTGGTTACACGCCACTTCTTGGAGTGAGCCTCCTAAGCACTGGCGACCCAAAGAAAGACATTGCTATTAGGGCAAGTTTCGCCTCTGCGTTCTTCATAGCGCGCATCCCCGTATTGCTATTCCAAGCGGTCCAAGGAACCTTGCTACCGAAACTCGCTGGCCTTGCAGGGGCAGGAAAGTCCCAAGATTTTCGCGATGGGCTCATGCGGCTACTCGCGGTAGTAACCGGAATCGCTGCGCTCGGAACTCTTGCAGCGTTCACAGTCGGCCCGATCGCAGGGCGAATCCTGTTCAAAGACTTTGATATGAGCGCTCTCAACTTGGGGCTACTCGCGGCGGGCTCTGGAGCATTCATCATTGCGCTCACAATCGCGCAGGCCTTGATTGCACTCAATGCATACGCGCGAGTCGCGTTCTCCTGGGTTGCCGGAGTCGCAGGATTTGCTGTGGTCTGCTCGCTATTTACCGATATTTTTCTCCGGGTCGAGCT
>WLHA01000326.1 GCA_009702955.1 Actinomycetota bacterium | reverse complement strand
CAGATCACTGCGCAGATATTTACGGAATGCATGTTGCGTGGCGTTACGGACTTGAGCGATCTGGCCTCCCTGTATTCGCACCGAGTGGGGCAGAGCAGCGCTTGGGTGCACTCGTATCAGATTGGGGAGTGGTATTCGACTGGCGTGTAATTGAGGACTCAGCCCCCGTTGAGATTAAGGATGCGCGCCTCGACTTTCGACGCACCGATCACCCGATCCCAACATTCGCAGTTGAGGTCTCGGCTGATTCGACCCGACTCATATATACCGCTGATACGGGGCCTGCTTGGAGTGTGGGCGCATTCGACCATGGTGCCGACCTTGTGCTCGCAGAGGCCAGTTACCTACATTCCTATAGGCGAACCAATATGCATTTGAGTGCGCATGAAGCGGGGGAGATGGCAAAAAACTCCAGCGCCGGGGCACTGATGCTCACTCACCTATGGCCCACTCTCGACGCCGATGCCTCGCTGGAGGAGGGCTCTAAAGCCTTCGGGGCGCCAGCCACTCTTGCTACGCCGCGTCTCGTGACTAACGTCTGACGAACTATCCACCTCGAAAGGACCCCAATGGGTATTCGCCACGACGGCCGCGAGCCAGATCAACTCCGTGATGTCACCTTCACTCGTGACTTTACAGAGCTAGCACTTGGCTCGGTATTAGTTGAGTTCGGTCGCACGCGCATGCTCTGCACTGCATCAGTCGAGGACCGCGTGCCGCCGTGGCTTCGCGGCAAGGGGCGCGGCTGGGTAACCGCTGAGTACTCAATGCTCCCGGGCTCTACGCCCGAGCGCGTCTCGCGTGAAGCAGCAAAGGGAAAGCAGTCTGGCCGCACACAAGAGATTCAACGACTCATTGGCCGATCCCTTCGCGCAGTAACAGATCTTGTCGCGCTTGGTGAATTCCAGATCACAGTCGACTGCGATGCGCTGCAGGCAGATGGCGGCACGCGGACTGCTGCGATTTGTGGTGGGTACCTTGCTCTGCATGACGCGTGTGAGCGCTTGGTGCAGCAAGGGCGACTACGTATCAATCCGGTAGGCGATTTATGCGCAGCGGTATCGGTTGGGATTGTTGGTGCGCTCCCATCACTCGACCTTGATTACATCGAGGACTCATCGGCTGAGGTCGATATGAACGTGGTCATGACCGGCGATGGAAAGTTCATCGAGGTTCAGGGAACCGCTGAGGGTGCAGCATTCTCGCGCGGCGAACTCGACTCTCTACTTGGCCTAGCTGAGAGTGGAATCGCAGAGTTGTTCGCTATGCAGCGTGAGATGCTCAATGTTCCACCGAGCCCGCGTAGCGCGTGACAGTTAGCGACCACGATCAATCGAGCGCTGCTCGCCTGCGTTTGGTGGTAGCAACCGCTAATCCTGATAAAGCGCGCGAGATTGTTGCGGTACTCACTGAGTCTGGATTATCTGTAGAGCTCGTCGCTCGCCCTGATGACGTGCCTGAAGTAGTAGAGGACGGCGAGACGCTCCTAGATAATGCGCGACTCAAAGCGCGTGCCCTATGTGCTGCAACCGGGATAGCTGCAATAGCGGACGACACCGGACTCGAGGTAGATGCATTAGGCGGTGCACCTGGAGTCTTCAGCGCACGCTACGCAGGCGAGCATGCAACATATGAGGACAACTGCAACCATCTGCTGGCCGAACTTCTTTCGCGCACAGATTCACCTAGAACTGCACGCTTCGCCACAGCGGTTGTGGTCTCGTTTCCGGACGGAACTGAGTTAACTGCAAGGGGAGAGGTGGAGGGACTAATCACTACCTCACCTAAGGGGCTCGGTGGATTTGGCTACGACTCAATCTTCATGCCAGAGGGCGAATCGCGTACCTTTGCTGAGATGACCCCCGAAGAAAAGCATGCAATCTCGCATAGAGGGCGAGCGTTGCGATCCGTGGCCCCCCTAGTGTGGAGCAGTATCCAATCAGCAGATTTATTTACATCGCTCAAGGAGCAGAACTGAAATGACCCTTCACCCGCAGGCAAAGGCGCTACTCGATGTAATGAACCTCGCCCCGGAGGTACCCACGGAGGATTTAGTTCACCACGACCTGCGTAGTCAGTACGCCGCACTCTCAATGCCGGCGACGGTTGAGGGAGTAATCACTGAGGATCGCATAATCCCGGGGCCGCTTGGAGATATACCGATTCGGATCTATCGCCCTGAGGGTGCCGGAATTACTCCGGTAGTTGTCTACTTCCACGGTGGCGGATGGGTAATCGGCGACATTGATACGCATGACGGCGGGTGCGCGAGCATTACCGCAGCATCGAAGTGCACACTTGTATCGGTTGATTATCGACTTGCCCCTGAGTTTCCTTTTCCGGCGGCTATCGAGGATGCATATGCCGCGGCTGTGTGGGTGCAGGAGAACGCTGAGGAGTTGAGGGTAGATGGCTCTCGACTCGCAGTCTCGGGGGACTCAGCCGGAGGGAATATCGCTACCGTAATAACCCACATCGCTCGTGATGTTGGCGGACTTGACATTGCCTTCCAGCTTCTTGTCTACCCGACTACCGACTACGAATTCACGAGTGAGTCGATGATCGATAACTCTGAGGGTTATTTACTAACCACAGAGATGATGCGTTGGTTCTACGGTCATTACCTAAATGGGGACGTAGATGCAGTCTCAGACCCTCGCGTCTCCCCGCTGCGCGCAGATGACCTCTCAGACCTTCCACCTGCGTACATAATCACTGCCGGCTATGACCCTCTGCGCGATCAAGGCAATGCATACGCTGAGGCAATGGCTGCCGCCGGTGTAAAGGTTGAGCTAGTCCACTATGCAGGCATGTTCCATGGTTTCTTTGGCCTTGAGAGCATCCTCGATACTGCGGGTGAAGCAATTGCTCATGCCTCGGCAGCACTGCGTGTTGCTCTAGCGGTCGAGTAATCAATGGCAGTAATTGACCTCCCAGGCTTCGTCGCTGACCTTAAGGATCATGCAGTTGATCATGGTTTTCATGTCCATGACGAGAGACACTTTG
>WLHA01000325.1 GCA_009702955.1 Actinomycetota bacterium | reverse complement strand
CTATCTCGGGCCCTATCTGGCTCGAGCCTGAGGGGACAATCCGCTGAATCTGCGCTTTTGGGTGTTAGTTTCAGCCTGTTCTGAGACTCAGAAACATCACAGCTATTCCAGGAGGCCAAGGCCCATGACACTTGCAAACTCAATCGAACTCTTTACCAACTCTGGAGTCCAATGGCTCTTCCGCTACGTCCACGTAGTTGTTGGTATCGCATGGATCGGATTGCTCTACTACTTCAACTTCGTGCAGGTGCCTGCCTTTGGCGAGATGGAGGCGGCGGCTCGCAATAATGCTGTCGACAAACTCGCCAGCCGCGCACTCTGGTGGTTCCGTTGGGCAGCGGTCGCTACCGTGGTGAGCGGGCTAGCGCTCCTTGGAGTCCAGCAGAATAACTCTGAGTACTTCAAGAGCCCCGCTGGTATCGCGATCTCAACAAGTATTCTTTTTGCTCTAACGATGTTTGTAAATGTGTGGGGAATCATCTGGAGAAACCAGAAGGTTGTGATCTCCAACGCACGTAACGTACAAGCAGGCGGTGAGGCAGATCCGGCGGCCGCTGGTGCAGGGCGAGCAGCGCTTCTAGCTTCACGGCAGAATGCCATCTACTCGATCCCGATGCTCGCATTGATGGTCGGTACAGGTCACTTTGCTTACACGAAGGGTGTAGTGCTCACCGGCGGAGAGCGCGGCGCATACTGGGCCCTCACCGGCGTGATCTGGATACTCTTCGAGCTCAACGCGCTCGGTGTCTTCGGCAAGGGACCAGGCAAAACACGCCTCATGTATGACACGCACCGCAACGCAATCATCACAGGGTGTGTCTACCTTGTGGCTCAGCTAGCAATCTTCAAATACTTGCTCGGCTAACTACCTCAGTGAGCGTTATTGCTCATTGTGAGAGTCCCGGTGCAAAAATTATTTAGAGCGGCGCTCGGCAAAATTGCCGGGCGCCGTCTCGCGTCCGGAGCGATACGGCGCTCCATCCTTAGCCTTGATTAATAGATCTATTTAGCGGAGGCGCCAGTCGATGCGCTGCCCCGACTCAAAGGTGCGCTGCCCCTCGGCGAGCGAGTCTGCGTTGGTGCCGAGGCCGACATACGCGTATCCAAGGCGTAGCGCTTGGCTTGGCCCCATCTCGCGCGCCGCCCAGATTGATCTAACAGTTCCTTGAATCGCTAGGGGAGGCTGTGAAGCAATGATGCGCGCTGCCCAGTCGGCTCGTTCGTGGAGTTCGGCCCCAGGAACAACCTCGCTTACCATTCCGACCTCGAGTGCTCGAGCAGCAGAGAGGCGCTCGTAATTGCCTAGCAACGACATGCGCATGATGTCGCCGAATGGAGTGATTCCAGCCATGTGCATTGGTTCGTATGCCGCAGTCATCCCGTATGTGACGTGTGGGTCGAAGAATGTCGCGTGGTCTGCAGCGATGATGAACTCAACTTCGCCGAGCATGTAGAAGGCGCCTCCACAGGCCATTCCGTTGACCGCTGCGATGACAGGCTTCCAGAGGTCGCATGATTTGGGGCCGATGTTGTCGCCGGGGTCGTTGAACATGAACGGTGTCTGATCGCCCGCACCGATTGCCTCTTCGTCGTTAGAAGCGACGCTCTCAGAACCCATCTGCTCGGTTCGGTCGATGCCTGTGCAGAAAGCTCTATCGCCAGCTCCCGTGAGAACAATGCATCGCACGTCGTCGTGTCGGCGAAGGCCTCTCCAGAGACTCTTCAGCTCTCGCTGCATTGTGTTGTTGAACGCATTGAGGCGATCTGGTCGGTTGAGTGTGACCCAAGCAACGCCATCTCGTTCTTCGTACCCGAGGGTCTCAAAATCAGTATTCACGGCTTGCTCCAGTTCTGCTGTTGCTTGCTGGCGGGTCTGTCTGGTGCGGGTTGCTCTGTATAGCGCGTCTGGAGCATAAGGCTCAAGAGGTTCGTATTGGGGTTCATACTGGCTGCTATTCGTTAGTGAAAATCGCAATATTGGGGTGCGATGATGGCGGTACTACTCGTCCTCGGTAAGTGGGAGAGAGGCGCGTAGCTCGATCGCCCTCAGGGCAAGGCGCTGTGTGGTGCGTTTATGCAAGTACTCGACGACGCGCGTGAAGAGGGGGTAGAGGCTATGAGCAGCACTATCCGCGTTGGATCGAAACACAACGAACTCCTCAGGTGTGAGGGACGTTGGATGCTGCCCCGAGAAGATCTCAACTACCTGAGACTGCATGCTCTCAACGCCATCGACGTAGATCCGCGCTAGCTCAATGAGGATCGGATTAGGAATGCCGAGGCGGCTTAACTCTCCTACTGCGCGAATCATGTCGAGGTCATTGGCGTCGTAAGTACTCTGCCCGAACTCCGATGGGTCTCTCAGTAAACGCTCGCTTCGAAGAATCGCAACCGTATTCTCGTTGATCCCGCTCTTCAGAATAAGTTCTTCGAGGGTATACGAGACTCCGATGTCACCTGCAAAAACCTCTTCTACGAGATCGGCACCTCGATCGGCATCTAACAGCGCCCGAATTGCTGCGAGCGAGAATCTCTTGGCCTGGAGTTCGCGAATGCGCTCGAGCCTGGCAAGGTGATCGGGCCCAAATTCCTTCGTGCGCCCAACCTTCGCTGCTGGCTGCAGAAGTCCTTCGCGTTGGTAGAAGCGAATCGTGTCGACAGTCAACGAGGTGCGGCGCGCGAGGTCGTCTATTCGCCAACCTGCGGAATCTTCGGGCATTCAATCTCTGCTCTCTAAAGGGGAGGTTTCCCATAGAGGAGGCTCCAGAGGGGGGAGCGCTCCTTTGTGGCGTTCGTCACATAGTTTGTGTAGGTACTCTAAGAGAGGATACTCTCACCTTTGTACGAGAAGTCAATAGAGAGATTTCTCTCTACCGGCCAATCTTCCTTCAAGCCAATCTTCAAGACAGCCTTTAGACCAGACCCGAGAGGAGAGCTAAATGTCAGATCAGCAAAGTAAGAAGCAGAGCGACCAAGCAGCCTCAGTGCGGCGATGGATTACTCGACAGTTGAAGT
>WLHA01000324.1 GCA_009702955.1 Actinomycetota bacterium | reverse complement strand
TATTACATACTCATCGCCGTCTCGCACTGCGCGGCAGGAGATATTCCTCGTATCCGATCCCGCATCAGGTTCGGAGAGAGATAGACAACCACGCATCTCGCCAGTAACCATCCGCGGCAACAAAGTGGAGCGTTGCTCATCGGTTCCGTGGGCCACAAGTAGCCCGGCTGCAATGTGGTGTGTATTTATGACGCCTGAGAGCGACATCCATCCGGCAGCGAGCTCCTCGATTACCGCTATATAAGCAAGTAGATCGAGCCCTAGGCCTCCATACTCCTCCGGCACCGTGATGCCAAAGAGTCCCATCTCCTTCATCTGCTCAACGAGAGCCTCCGGGTATTCGTCGGCATGCTCGAGGGCAGAGGCCACAGGCATCACCTCTCGCTCCACCCACCTGCGAACCAACGCTTGCAACTCGGCTCGAATCTCTGGGTCAGTCACTGGGACAGTCACTGGGACAGTCACTGGGGCAGTCACTGGGGCAGTCACTGGGGCGATTGATTTAGCGGTCATCCCTTAGAGGCTACTAACAGCGAGCCGTTACCCGCCCTAGGAGAAAATGCGACTGGAGGGGTTAAGTTCTGAGCCAAATGATGCATCAAACACTTATGAGTTTTAGGCACGACCCCGATGCCGTAAAGGGCAAGCACCTTGAACGCGATCTAATTAGGCGCGTCTTTGGGATGACAGGCCCATATCGTGGCGCCTTAATCGGATTTATCATCACCGTTGTGCTCTCCGCAGTTGTGGGGGTTATTCCTCCGCTTCTCTTTAGGTCGCTGCTCGATAACGCGGTTCCCAACAAGAATGAAGGGCTTGTAATAGGGCTAGCTGTCGCTGCCGTAGCACTGGCCATCGCAAGCGCCGGGCTCTCACTTGTTCAGCGCTGGTACTCAGCCATCGTTGGAGAGGGGCTCATCTACGACATGCGCGTCTCGCTCTTTGACCACGTGCAGCGCATGCCTATTGCATTCTTTACGCGGACTCAAACTGGTTCCCTCATGAGCCGCCTGAACAACGATGTAATTGGGGCCCAGCAAGCAGTGACGGGCACACTCGGAACCGTTATCTCGAATGTAATCACACTCGTCGTAACGCTCTCAGTAATGCTTGCTCTCGAGTGGCGCCTCACGATCCTCACCCTTGTAGTTCTCCCCGCATTTATCATCCCTGCTCGTCGCATCGGTAAGCGCCTCCAGTCCGCTACTCGCGAGAGCTTTGTAGTCAACGCCTCGATGAACAACACAATCGCTGAGCGCTTCAACGTTGCGGGCGCGCTCGTCGTAAAACTATTTGGGGCCCACGACCGAGAGCGCGACGAGTTTGCATCGCGCGCCGCTCGAGTGCGCGATATCGGTATTCAAACTGCGATGTACTCAAGAGTGCTATTTGTTGCACTCGGATTGGTCGCCGCTGTTGGAACTGCAGTCGTGTATTACGTCGGTGGGCACATGGCCATCGTGGGGACAATCAGCATCGGTACGGTTGGAGCCTTCGTTATCTATGTGGGCCAGATTTACCAGCCACTTACGCAGCTAACCAACGCCCGAGTCGACGTGATGACGGCGCTTGTTTCATTTGAGCGGGTATTCGAGATACTTGATTTCCCATCAATAGTCACCGAGTCGCCTACCGCAGTGACCCTTGAGTCTCCTAAGGGCCAGATTGATTTTGACCATGTTTGGTTCCGCCACCCGGCCCCTGATTTAGTCTCGCTTGCTTCACTCGAAGATGGTGGGGCTCCCGGCTCAGAGCCATCAGAGTGGATTCTCCAAGACATCAACCTCTCGATCGCTCCTGGCGAATTCGTAGCGCTTGTTGGGCCCTCAGGTGCTGGCAAGACAACAACAGCAATGCTGGTACCTCGCGTTGCCGATGTCGTCGAGGGTTCATTGCGCATCGATGGTCACGACGTTCGCGATCTCACCATGGATTCAGTCCACGATGCAATCGGATTCGTAATGCAGGATCCTCACCTTTTCCATTCGTCAATCCGAGAGAATCTTCGATACGCGAAGCCAGAGGCAACGGATGCTGAGATTGAGGCTGCGTGCAGAGCGGCTCGAATCCACGACCTAATAGCGACACTCCCAGATGGCTACAGCACTGTCGTGGGAGAGCGTGGATATCGGATGTCCGGCGGGGAGAAGCAGCGCATCGCCATTGCTCGCGTCCTCTTGAAGAGCCCTGCGGTGATCATTCTGGACGAGGCAACATCGCATCTTGACTCCGAGTCAGAACTCGCAATCCAGCGTGCATTGGCCGAAGCGCTCAAGGGGCGTACCGCCTTGGTAATCGCTCACCGCCTCTCCACAATCGTTGCAGCCGACCGCATCGTGGTAGTTGATGGTGGCCGCATCGTGGAGCAGGGCACGCATGACCAACTGCTTAACCTCGGGGGTCTCTACGCAGATCTCTACAGAACTCAAGCAGACAGAGCAGAAGAGAACCCCGACTTTTCCATCTAACGCGACGCCCTTGGTGCCGATCTCCCCGGTACGATGAATCGCCTAATGGCAACCGACGACATCAGCCCCCACTCCCGGCGCGCTGACGCAAGGCGCAGGCGACACCAACGCAAACGTCGATCCACCTTGCTGCTCTCGACGCTTCTGATCGTCATGATCGTCGGTTCCGCAGCGGCCTACGCAGAGAGAGGGAGAATTTCGTTCCTATCTCAAGCGCCTGCGAGTGAGAAGGTAATTGATGAGCAAGAGCACGTTGTCGACCGCCCCGTTGAACTCACTAAGGGACCCAAGCGGCGAGCACTCACTGCAAAGCAGCCACTTCGGTTGTGGATCGGCGGCGACTCTCTCGCCGGCTCCCTTGGGCCTGGCCTTGGGCGTATCGCCGCGGATACCGGAGTAGTAGCACCTGTATACGAGTCGCGAGTCTCAAGCGGATTAGCAAACCCGGGGTTCTTCAACTGGCCCAAACGAGCAACATCCGAACTTGCTCGACTCAAGCCTGAGGCGGTTGCCTTCATCATCGGCACCAATGACTACCCGATTGTTACCGG
>WLHA01000323.1 GCA_009702955.1 Actinomycetota bacterium | reverse complement strand
TCCCATACGCGCGGTACGGCAAAAAAGATCTGAGGGCGCGAGTGCCCTAAGTAGGTGGTGATACGACCCGCATCGGGGCATGTAGTCACCTCTAGGCCCTGCATAATGCCTGCATAATGCGACGTATTGCGCTCGGCAATATGAGCCATAGGGAGATAGGAGACCATGCGCATTCCAGCGATATCGAAACCAAAGCGATTCATCAGGCTCTCGGCAGTCCATAGGACACCCTTGTGATCGAGCATTACGCCTTTGGGCGGGCCAGTTGTTCCAGATGTATAAATAACAGTCGCGAGATCATCGGGTTGCGCTATCAATGATGCAACTGCCAGATCTACAGGCTCGTGGGCCATCAGGTCGTCCCACAACAGCACGCCATCGGGGAGTGTCTCCGGTGTGTCGATAACCGCAACCTTTTTGAGTGTCGGTATCTGATCGCGCACTGATAGAAGGTTCTCTAGAAACTTTGCATTCTCGACAATCGCATATGTAGCACTCGAGTGTGATGCCAAATATGCAATCTGCTCTGGCGACGACGAGTTGTAAATCGAGATCGGGGTGGCCCCCACCAGCAACGCCGCAACATCAGCAATATGGAACTCGGGGCGATTAGTAATTAGAAACACGACGCGATCTCCGCGCGTAACCCCAGCGTCGGCCAATGCTGCAGCGACTCGACAGGCACTTAATGCGTACTCGGCCCAGGTGATATCGGTTGGGGTATCCCCGTCCCAAGAGCGGAGAGCCACCCGATCCGGATACTTAGAAACAGTGTCGCGAAAACGCGTAGCGACGGTGCCTCCAACTATCCGTGCATCTATCTCGGCTGCCGTAAGTTCTGTAACTGGATTCATATCTGCATTCGCTCCCATATCGCTCCGGTGCAACAAGTTTGATGGTGCAAGTTTTGTGTAACAAGTTCGGAATTTCGAGTTCGGCGTATCGAGTACTGCTTCGGACAAACGCGCCAGAAGAATGCCGAGACTCTCCCTGCCCAAATATCAAACCTATTCGTACATCAACCACACAAGAAACACCACCCCCAAGGGTCACTAAATCCACAGGGGTTCAAGAATCTATCCACAGTTGACCCTAGATATCCACGGGGCATCTAGGGTTCTCCACAGGTTACCCACAGGGCCCTACGGGGTTATCCACATGTGCCTGTGCATAAAAATAGTGCGTGAACAAGGCGGGTACCTCGCTCTAGCACTATTTATTATTAGCGGCTCTCCGGCTCGGCCATCCCAGAGTCTCTGCCAGCGCGTCCTTGACATCTTGGGTATCCGCACCGAGCGCCGGCCCAGCACCGCGCACCTCGCCCGGTGTGCGATCGAACCGTGCCACCGGACCAGTCATCAAGACTCCATCAACCTCGATCAGCACACCGCGTTCGCGCACATGCGGGTCGGCTACAACGTCGCCGATCGAATAGACACGAGCCGCCGCTGCATGCGCTGCATCAAACTCTGCAAGGGCCTCATCACAATTACGCTGAGACACCCAAGCACTCATCAAAGCATCTAGCTCGACTCTGTGCTCAGAGCGCCCTCCAAAACTCGCGAAGCGAGGGTCGTCTGAGACCCCGAGCAACTCGAGTACACGCGTCGCCACACTCTCAGCAGATGCAGAGATCGCGATCCACTCTCCGTCTGCGCACTGATAGGTGCCTCGCGGAACACTGTATGGAATCCCAGACCCCATTCGAGGCTGCTCATATCCAAGGCCCGCGAAAGCGGCAGGGAGAGGGCCCATCATCTGAAGAATGGACTCCAGGAGATTTACATCTACAACTTGGCCCTCTCCTGTGGCATCACGATGGCGCAGTGCAACCATTATCGAGAACGCTCCAACGATTCCCGCGACCTCATCAGTGAGCGCAATTGGCGGCAAGAGTGGTGCACCATCAGGCTCACCGCTTAGAGATGCGAATCCACTCATCGCCTCTGCTATTGAAGCAAAACCGGGTCGCGATCGATAAGGCCCTGTCTGACCAAAGCCGCTGACTCGAAGAATCACTAAACGAGGATTGCGCTTGAGTAGCTCCAACGGATCAAGCCCTAAACGCTCCAGCGTGCCCGGGCGAAAATTCTCTATCAGCACATCTGCGTCATCAACGAGCCTCAGCAGGAGCGCCAGACCATCCTCGGTCTTGAGGTCTGCAACTACCGATCGTTTGCCACGCCCAACGATCTGCCACATGTACGCATCGCCGCCATCTGGTGGCATCCACCCCATGCGACGCGTGCCATCCCCTGCTGGCGCCTCGATCTTTATGACATCGGCACCAAAATCCGCAAGGTATTTTGCTGCAGCCGGGCCGGCAAGAACCGTCGCCATGTCTACGACGCGTAATCCATCAAGTGCCTGCAAGATCGGAGTCCTTCGGTAAACGCACCCTCAATAAGTCTGCGTAAAAGAGCGATGATCGAGGAGACCAAGCGAGTAGTCGCGGTAGAGGCCAGCGTAAATAAAGCGTGTGCGCTCTGCCCAATCCATTGCATCGCGGGCACCAAAACGATGAGAGACCTGCGTATATCCACCTTCATAGATCTGGTACTCGCCCCAGACCCCTGGGTAATCCTTTGTCGATCCAACCTCTACAAACGGGATGCTGCGGGCCTTTGTGGAGCGGCGCACACGATGCCTATGGGTATGGCCCGCAAAGTACCCAACGATATTTTCGCGCTGCGCAACTACCGCGCCGAACGCCTCGCTGTCATCTGGATTGATACCGAAGTAATTAGTACTCCGGTCCTCTGAGTCAAGGTCCCAAAGGTTGTGATGCCCAAATACAAATACTGCTCCGCTCGTATTGGCTGCACAGTCATCAATCCATGCGATCTGATCGCGCGTGATCTGCCCAACCTCGGTTCCGGGGCGAACCGTGTCAATCACAGCAAACGTGACGCCGTTTACAACTACTGCAAACGGTGCTCCGTTGAGCGCCATCGTGGAGTCAAGCATTGCGTCGTGGTTACCGCGTACGTGATACATGCGGTCACCGAGTTGCCCATACGCATC
>WLHA01000322.1 GCA_009702955.1 Actinomycetota bacterium | reverse complement strand
TGCCAGCACCTGAGCAAGAAGGACGCCTGGACCTGTCGTTCCTTAGGACTATCCACATTGTCGGAGTCGCTGGTCACGGAATGAGCGCACTTGCGGCAGTGCTTGCAGAGCTCGGCCACTATGTATCTGGAACAGACATCGCACCAAGCCGACGGATGGAGCGACTCTCGCTTCTCGGGGTCACATGCAGCGTCGGACAACGTCCAGAGAACATTCCAGAGAACTGCGATGTGGTTGTTATATCGACCGCGGTGCCTCTTACCAATATCGAGGTAGCCACAGCGAACGAGCGCGGCATCCGAGTATTTCACCGCTCCGACGCGCTCGCAGGAGTAGTCGCCCAACGCCGCGGAATAGGCGTAGCCGGAACGCACGGAAAAACAACCACATCTTCGATGGTCACATTAATAATGCGCGCAGCAGGCATGCATCCATCGTTTGTCATTGGCAGCGAACTCAATGAGGTGGGTACCAACGCAGCGATGGACACAGGAGACTGGCTTGTTGTCGAGTCCGACGAGAGCGACGGATCGTTCTTGAAGTTCGATCTGAATGCTGCGATCATCACAAACATTGAGAAAGATCACCTTGGTTTCTGGTCCACGATGGATCGGTTAGAGGCAGGTTTTGAAGTGTTCGCTTCGCACGTCGATGGTCCGGTGATCTTCTGTGCCGATGACCCTGTAACTTCTAGGTTGGCTGAGATTCACCCCAACGCTGTTACCTATGGCTGGGCCGAGGATGCAGATTATCGAGTCACCAACTATCGCAGCGGAAAGAGCGGTTCAGAGTTCACTCTCGAGATCGGGGGAGTGGTAGTTGGCGAACTAGCCCTCCCTCTCCTTGGATCCCACAATGCACAGAACGCGACTGCTGCGGCTGCATTAACAATGAGCCTCGGTGTCTCATTCGAAGATGTGCGGAGCGCTCTTGCCGGATTCGGTGGAGTCTCACGAAGATTTCAATTTAGGGGCGAGCGAGACGGAGTTACCTTCGTTGATGATTATGCGCACTTGCCAAGTGAGATAAAGGCCACGCTGCGAGCGGCACAAGAGGGAGGGTGGCGTCGGATCGTCGCTGTATTCCAGCCGTATCGGTATCTACGCACGATGCTGATGTGGCGAGATTTTGCAGATGCCTTCGAGGGTGTTGACCACCTAGTGCTAACAGATGTCTGCGGCGCTAGTGAGGAGCCGATTCCTGGTGTAACAGGTCGGCTAGTACTGCAGGCTGTTCTCGACGCACATCCAGAGATGTCGGTCTCGTATTTTCCTCATCGGTCGGAGCTCGTTTCAAACGTACTTAGATATGCAGGGCCGGGTGATCTTGTGCTCACACTTGGAGCAGGTGACCTAACAACTGTCCCTGATGACTGGGTAAACGGGTGAGCGTGTTGAGCTCTGAATTCGACGCGACTTTCACTACGTTGAGCCGCGATTTTGGTGATCGAGTGGAGCGCGCAGCGGCCCTATCTCAGTTCACCACATACCGTTTAGGTGGACCGGCTGAGATCCTCGTGCGGGTTAGAAATGTGGGCGAACTCGGCTTGCTAGCCGCAGCGCTTGAAGCGAACCCGAGTGTCCCCATCCTCGTCATTGGTAGAGGCTCCAATCTTGTAGTTGCTGATGCTGGAGTAAGCGCCGTAGTTGTGATTCTCGAGGGAGATTTCGAGAAAGTAGAGATTGTTGGAGAATCCGTAACCGCAGGCGCAGGGGTTCCGCTCCCAGTATTAGCGCGCAGGTGTGCTGCCGCCGGGCTAAGCGGCCTTGAGTTCTACGTTGGTATTCCAGGGAGCATCGGCGGCGCAGTACGTATGAATGCCGGCGGCCACGGGAGGTCAACTTCTGAGGTGCTCCGCTCTGCGGTAGTGGCCGATATCTCAAATAGTGGAGCCGTCTCAGAGCGCTCCGTTGAGAGTCTTGGTCTTGAGTATCGGGGATCTGCGCTAGGTGGAATGGAGATTGTCTGCAGCGCTTCTTTCGATCTCGCTAGAGATGAACCTGTTGCATGTGAGGAGCGACTTAGCGAGATTGTTCGTTGGCGTCGCGAGAACCAACCCGGGGGCGCAAATGCTGGCTCTGTTTTTCGAAACCCAGAGGGTGACTCCGCCGGCCGTTTGATCGAGTCCTGCGGCTTGAAAGGACTGCGAATTGGAGGCGTGCATGTTTCAGAGAAGCATGCCAATTTTATTCAGGCCGATACTGAGGCAACGGCGAGCGACTTGGCCGAACTCGTGTCAGAGATTCAGAGACGAGTCTTTGAGGAGACCGGGGTCCGTCTAGAGACAGAGCTTCACTGGGTCGGCTTCTCAAAGATCGCCGATGAAGGCGATTCATCAGAGGCAATGCAGTGAGCTCCCAGAATGAGGACCCAAGAATCAAGGCCCGCAGAAGCGCGGTGGAGCAGGCAAAGGTACGTAGGCGAACACTCGTGGTCGGCTCCGCACTCTGTGTAGCGGTAGTTGCGTTCCTTGTATATGTCCTCCTCAATTCGTCGTTATTGGAGACAAGGAAGTTAGAGGTATCTGGAGTGACAGGGGAGCGAGGCAGAGCGGTAGAGGCTGCAGCGGCAGTGCCGATGGGTTCCGCTCTTGCTTTTTTAGATACCGGTGCAATATCGGATCGGGTAAAAGAGCTTCCATGGATAGCGAGTGTTTCGGTCAAGACTCACTTTCCCCATACGGTCTCAATCGAATTGGTTGAGCGCAACCCCGTGGCTTGGGTTCGCCCAGGTAGCGAGATAACCATTACGACGAGCACCTCAGTTGCCCCATCAAGCACGACGCGTAAAGCGAGCGGCGGGTCTTCTACTTCCTCAACCACTAGCGAGCCCACGACCACAACACGCGCTCCTGCGGTGCAGCCCCCGCGGCTCGTTGACAAGGATGGGAGGGTTCTCGCTACTACCGCGGCTCCGCCATTCGGCATCCCAGAGATTCGTGGGGTGAAGGTTCCCAAGGCGGGGGGTTTCATAAGCCCCAAGTCGGCGGCATCCACATTCATGGCACTCCCGAAGGCCTTGAGGGATCA
>WLHA01000321.1 GCA_009702955.1 Actinomycetota bacterium | reverse complement strand
TCGCTGTGCGTCAGCATTCGCCTCCACTCGCTCAATCTGATTACGCAGAGATGCAACAATTGCGCGATCAACGACTGTCGAGCCGATCATTATTCCGAGTGCCAACGACAGAAATACTGCGACTATTGATACAACATGAAACCTAAAATTTATCATTTTCTGCTACCTGACTTGCGCTTAGAGCGCACCGAAGACCGAGTACCAAAGATCATGTATTGAGAGATTGATTCCACGTGCAAATACATGAATAGGTTCGGAGACAATACTTACCGAGATCATGGCAACCAATGCTGCCGCTACCAACAAGAACAGGTCGCGCCTGCGCACGCGCCCTTCGTAGAGCCGGTTAACGCCCTTCGCGTCCACAAGGATCGGCCCGAGGCGCAGGCGCGTTAGAAATGTCGAGGACATCCCCGGTCGACCCTTATCTAAGAACTCAACCATTGTCGCGTGCGTGCCAACCGCGACGATCAAAGTGGCGCCCGCTTCATAGGCCAGCATCATTGCAACGTCTTCACTTGTGCCATCTATTACAAATTCGTGGTACGGCACATTCCACATCTCGAGATTTTCGCGCCCTGGGGCACGGCCATCCCGGTGAACATGGTGAACCAAATCGGCGCCGACTCGAAGCGCCGCCTCAGAGACCGAGTCGAAATCGCCAATGATTACATCCGGCTTAAACCCCTCCTCGAGCAGTGCATCGGCTCCTCCGTCAACGGCGATGAGCGTAGGCCGATACTCCTTTATGTAAGCCTTGAGAGCATGAAGATCATCTTTGTAGTCGTGACCCCTCACTACTACTAACGCATGCCTACCGCGCATATCTACTTTGATGGGCGGGATTTGCACGGGCTCAAAGGTGAGGTCAGCCTCTCGCCTTATGTACTCAAGAGTGTTCTCAGCAAAGCGTTGGAGCTCCTCGCCGATATTTACTCTTGCCTCCTCCATTCCATCCTCGACCTCTGGTATCGAGATTGGTGTGCCCGTAGCGATCCTCTGTGATGCCCGAAATATCTCGCTGTCAGAGATGGTGAGGACATCCCCCTCCTTGACATCATCGAGGACGCTCGGATCAACTCGATCAAGAATCGGAATACCCGCAAGCAACAATCTCAGCGGGCCGCTGTTGGGATAACGCCCTGACATCGAGTGCCCTACGTTGATCACCGCTGATATGCCAGCGGAGATAAGACTCTCTGCAGCGACACGATCGATGTCGGTGTGCTCGATAACAGCTATTTCGCCCGGCTTCAATCTCTTTGCGAGGTCTTTTGTTCGACGATCGACGCGTGCAACCCCGGTTACACGGATTTCATTAACCTGATTAGCCGTCACTCTGATTTACCAGTCTTCGAGCTAACTCGTGCACTGCTTGCACTGTTTATCAACTCTTGCGCATGACGGCGCGCGTGCTCAGATGAGCCGACCCCAGCGAGCATACGTGAGAGCTCTGAGATGCGTGCTTCGCCCGAGACGACCTCAGCAGTTGCGATCGTTCGTTTGCCAACGCTGCGCTTTGTGACAACAATTTGGTTATCTGCGAACGCAGCAACCTGAGCTAGGTGGGTAACGCAGAGCACCTGCCCAGCCCCGCCAAGGTCAGCGAGTTCGCGTCCCACGGCGATGCCTGCCTCACCACCGATTCCAGCATCAACCTCGTCAAAAACTAATAGCGGAGTTACTCCAACTTTGACTCCGGCGTTGCTCTCAGCGAAGTGAAGAGCAACGCGCACTGCAAGCATCGAGCGAGAGAGTTCGCCACCCGAGGCAGCGCGCGCTAGCGGTCGAAGGGGCTCACCGGTATTGGCGCTAAGCAGGAATACGACTCGGTCTCCGCCATCATCGGTCTCCTCGCCTTCATCAACCTGGACCTCGAACCGTGCTGACTTCATAGCGAGGCGCTCCAAGTGTGCCTCTACTGAACTCGCAAGCCTGATCGCAGCCTCTCTGCGCACTTCAGTGAGCACTCGCGCGTACTTATGCTGAGCAGAGAGAGCACTAGCAATCTCAGACTCTGCGGCTGAGGCGCGTTCGGCGTGAGAAGCAATTTCGTCATATCGGATCTGAGCGGCCTCTAGAAACGCGATCATCTCACCGCAACTGGCTCCATATTTGCGGCCAAGTTCGCGGAGCAACCTACGACGCTCCTGCACACCCGCGAGTCGCGTGGGATCGACTACGACCGATTCGAGGGTAGCTCGAAGATCGTGGGCGGCGTCAGAGATCTCTGCCTGTAGCCCACGAATTCGTGCCTCATGCGCAGCAAATGGGGGTCGCCCGACGAGCGCCGAGGTGGCTGCTCCAATGGCATCCCCTGCTACGCCCTGGAGTGCTTCATATGCAGTTCGGAGTGCAATTTGATGTGCCTCCGCGTCAGCGAGCAACTCCTCTTGAGCCTCAAGGGAGTCGCCTTCGTCAGGGTCGCTTAGAGATGCTGAAACAAGCTCATCGATCTGGAATTTTAGAAGATCCATTTCGCGCGCACGCGCACGCTCATCCCCACCTAAATCTTCTAACTTCCGTTGAGCCTCGCTGAGTTTTGAGCGGGCTGCTCTGTAGTCAGTTAGAGCTCCACTAGCAGGATCGCCGCTGAATCGATCCAGCAGATTCGTCTGAATAGCGGGGTCGAGTAGGGACTGGTGCGAGTGCTGACCATGCAGGTCAACGAGTGATCCGCAACGCTCTGAGAGTTCGCCGATCGTTACTAATCCTCCGTTCACATAAGCACGGCTTCGGCCGTCTAAGGGAACGACTCGCACAAGCACGATCTCGTCCTCAATTGCAGGGTCGAAGAAGCGTCCCTCGATTCGCGCCTCAGAGGCTCCAGCACGCACCATTGAAGAATCCGCTCGCGCCCCGCCGAGGAGCGCAAGCGCTGTCATGATCAAGGTCTTGCCCGCTCCCGTCTCGCCGGAAACCACCGTGAGGCCTCGCTCAAGGAGAACAGAGAGTTCCTCAATTATTCCTAGGTCAGTAACTCGAAGTTCGAGTAATGAGGCACCAGCGATTGAACGGCTCATCGGTCGGCTAACCC
>WLHA01000320.1 GCA_009702955.1 Actinomycetota bacterium | reverse complement strand
TACTGATACAGGCGCAGATAACTCGCTTGTTGCCAAAGCTGTGGTCTCATCTGCGCTGCTCGCTCCGCAAGATGGGATGCCAGAGAGAGCGCGTCCATTTAAATTCGCTGCATCAGACCCAGAGTCACTCCCCAACCAACCTGTAAGTGAATTCTTCAGACTTAACAATGTCTCGGCTGACACTGTGAGCATTGAGATCACCGATGATCTTCGAAATCCGTGGGGAATCGTCCACGGCGGCACAACCTCAACTCTTGTAACTGCTACCGCTGAGCATTTTGTTTTGAGTCTTGCCAGCAACACTGCAGGCGAATCGAGTGCAGAGAGCCCCCTCTATGCCCAGGAAACAGTTCTGCGATTCCTCCGCCCAGGCAGGGTTGGACCGCTAATTGGCGTAGCTCGACTCGTCGGCGAGCGAATCGACGGTGCCTGCGTAGAGGTGACGATCACGGACTCAGGCTCCGAGGAGAGAGTCGTAGCAGAGGCAGTTGTGACACTCCGGCGCTTTCGTGAACCGGATCCGCTACGGTCTTAGGCATGAGAGGGTTAGCCATGAGAGGGCAGCAAGGTACTCCCCGTCCGAATATGCGCGCACGCTTCCTAGTGAGGTTGTGCCAGACAGTTGTTCATGTATTCATGCGCAGAGTAGATGTGACAGGGAGTTCACATGTTCCCCCGGATCGCCCAACGATCTTCATCTCAAATCATGCAAATGGCTTAGCTGACCCGGTAGTGCTCATCGGCCAACTTGGAACCTTCCCGCGATTCTTAGTTGCTCAAAGCCTTTGGAGAATTCGCGGACTATCCCTATTGCTGAAGTTTGCAATGTGCGTTCCGGTGGCGCGTAGAGGCGAGGAGAACCCTGGTCAGGACAACCCTGCTGCCACTAATGCAGTCACCAATGCAGCCACTAATGCATCAGCCTTTGACACTTGCCATGAAGTTCTGCACAGCGGAGGACGCGTCTGCATATTCCCCGAGGGAGGGGTACACGACAATCCGCGCCTCGCGTTGCCGCTCAAGACTGGTACCGCTCGCATCGCATTAGAGGGTCTCGATTCTGGGTCTGTAGATGATCTGGTAATCGTGCCTCTAGGAATTACCTACGAAGAGCGAGGAAGGTTTCGAGCACAGGTTGCTCTACAGATCGGCGAAGCAATCGAGGTAAGAGATTTTCTTGACTCATATCGTGTTGATGGTCCCGAGGCAGTTCGTTCGCTAACTCACACGTTGGGTGAAGCACTTGCAGCGGTTACCCGCAGCCATTCATCTTGGCTTGAGGCCGAGGTTGTGCACGCCGCAGCCGAGGTAACAGTGCTTACGCGAGACCCCAAAGCTAGAGACTCGTTTGCTCAGCAAGCGACGCTCCAGAGAGTTATTGGGGAGGCGCTCTCGAATGACGGCGGCGATCAGGGCCGAGCCTTCAAGGGGTTAGAGGCAAGAGTTGACGACCTCCGGGAGCGTCTTGACGCGCTAGGTACCCACACGCCCGCGGATGTAGTGCACCTCGATCCACAACATGCTCGACGGAGAATCGCTTTGCTCGGAGTTACTAGCGCAGCCCTCGCCCCTAGTGGGGTCGCTGGATATGTACTCAATGCCCTCCCAGCATCAGTTTCATTTGGGTTAGGGCTTCGCGTAAAGCACCCTGCATGGCAAGCAACAGCAAAGGGCGGAAGCGCTCTCGTAACGCTCCCAGTTACTTGGGGGATCGAGGCCTGGCTCGCTCATAGGCGCTGGGGCCGACGCGGAGCGCTTGTAGCTCTACTACTTGGCCCGATTACCGGTGTCTGCGCTATCGCATGGACCGCATCAATTGATGAACTTCGCAGATCGGTGCGCGCCTCGGGGTGGGCCCGACGACCTGAAGGATTGATCGCCGCAAGATTGAGTAGAGACAACGTGATCTCAGAGGTAGAGAGGCTTGAGTCTCTAACTACTAGTGAAGAAATGAGTTCGCGCTAATTCGGGCTAGTCAGCGTTTTATGCTTATCCGCTCGTAGCTAAATGTTTCAGTGGACTGCTAACTCGCCCGCTTCGTCTCTGGCTATCTCCTGCGCTACGAGGAACTGTGCAACCGCAGAGGCCGCCGCCAGTACTCCCACCAAGCGCACCCGTAACGGGAGTCGAGGAGTGAGGAGCATCGCTGCAGCATCGACTGCGTCAGCGACTGCTGTCATGGAGAGCCAGTTCTGGCCACCTTCACGCTCAGATAGTGCAATCGCCGCACCGGTTCCAAGCACTGCCTCTCGCACGCCGAATGCACGTCCGAGCGCAGCCGCTCCCTGCGAGTCGTTCCCTGAGCCAAACCCGAGGCGCGAACCTGTTCGAGGGGCGAGCATCATGACTATCCCAAGCCCGACACGAGTACGGCAGAGGTAAATGGCGCGTTGACGGTTATCCATGTGGGGATTCTCCCACCTTGCCCAGTAATCCCCCAAATCAGAGACTCGATGCGCTCTCTACGCTGCTCATCCACGCCCTACCCGCCTTGGTTCTGAGGCCCCTCTGTTTCGGTATACGTCGCACGCGAGGCGAAGGGAAGAAGCCGCGGCACTAGCAAGAACCCTGGATCTAACTGCAGCGCAACCCCTTCGCACATCATCACGGTTTTTACTAATAAGGCGAGGTCAGGTGGGAGCACTAAGTGATGGCGGCGCACAATTCCCATCACCTTCGTAAGCACCTCGGCAACCGGCATCTCGTCGAGTGGTCGGTGTGCATACTCGCTCAGCAGGCGACCAAGGTCTTCCTCCAATCGCCTCCGATCAAGGTTGGGGGCAGCAACACCCAAGCTCAATAGCGCGTCAGCCATGATTACTGCATCTGTTCCTACGATAGCGAGCAAGACTCCCCCGAGGGAACGAATTGTTACTGGTGCGACCTCCCCAGTCATGCCGAAGTCGACGAAACCAACGCACCCATCAGAATCTACAAATACATTCCCAGGATGGGGATCAGCATGGAACACGCCGTCACCAAAAACCATTGTTAAATACGCGTCGACAAATGTTGCGGCAACCATTTTGCGGTCAAC
>WLHA01000032.1 GCA_009702955.1 Actinomycetota bacterium | reverse complement strand
GTGTTCCTTTATGGCATCGCACTTACTTACGGTGCTACCGGATCAACAGGCCTAGTTGGTATTGCTAATTACCTCTCAGAGGTCACGCTCTTAGAGCGCGGAACTCTGCTTGCTGGTTTGGTCCTGATGCTTGTTGGTCTTGGATTCAAAGTCGCAGCAGCCCCATTCCACATGTGGACCCCTGATGTTTATCAAGGTGCCCCAACTCCTGTAACAGCTTTCATGGCCTCGGCCACGAAGGCAGCAGCATTCGCTGCACTCATGCGCATCCTCTACACAGGGCTAGGAGGTTCGTCCTCAGACTGGCGCCCTCTTCTCTGGGCTCTTGCAGCGCTCTCGCTTCTCGTCGGAAGCATCGGGGCTGTTATCCAGACAGATGTGAAGCGCATGCTCGCGTATTCGTCTATTAACCACGCAGGCTTCATACTCATCGGGGTTCAGGCCGGAACCATCAAAGGGGTCTCCTCAGCGCTGACCTATCTAGCGATCTACGCGTTCCTTGCGGTTGGGTCCTTCGCCATTGTTGGGGTAGTTACAGGGCGCGGTGATGCGGATAGCGATCTAGAGAGATTCAAGGGACTAAGCAGCCGACGAGTAGCGCTTTCGTGGGCATTTACCCTTCTTCTGCTCGCTCAGGCTGGTGTGCCACTTACAGCCGGATTTATTGCCAAGTTCGGCGTATTCTCGGCCGCTGCAGGGGCCGGAGGAACTTCCTATCTGCTCGCTTTGATCGGAATGCTCACCGCTGCAATTGCGGCCTTTGTCTACTTGAGGATCGCTGCGACCATGTTTATGCCTGCCGCAGAAGGTGCCGAGATGGCCCCCATCGCCAAGGTAGATCTCGGCTCCGGAATCGTCATTGGATTCGCATGCGCGCTCACCATCGCTATCGGAGTCGCTCCTGGATTCCTGCTCGGCCTAGCGGAGCGGGCAACGCTCCTATTTGTCCGATGATCAGAGTTCAAAGCTCAGGCGAACTGAGTCTCGAGCTGGCGAGTTCGAGGCGCGAATCTCGAGCAAGTTTGTTATCGGTTCGGGGAGTGCGCGGGGGCCAAGGCTATGCTCGCCGCGGCCCGGGAGTACCGGGGTGGAGGCACGCGTGACTCAGTATTACCGTAATTATTTAGCAGTCGCCGTCTTCGCTGTAGCAGCGCTTGGCATGGTTGGAGCGATGCTTGGTGTCGGGCGTCTCGTGCGCCCAAATCGTCCGCAGCCTGAGAAATACATTGCGTACGAGGCCGGCTCGGACCCGATCCGCGGATTTGGGCAGTCAAACGTTCGCTATTACGTATATGCCCTTCTATTCGTGATGTTCGATGTTGAGGCCGTCTTTATTTTTCCATGGGCAATCAATCTTGAGGCGCTTGGAGTCTCGGCACTTATCTCCATGATTGTCTTCATCTTGGTGCTAGCCCTAGGGCTCGTATACGCCTGGCGCAAAGGAGTTCTCCGATGGGCCTAGCCGACAGCGGAATGCTGCAGAAGCCGGTTGCAAAACCGCTTACCTGGCTCCTCAATTACAGCCGCAAGTACTCACTCTGGATGTTCCAGTGGGGGCTCGCATGCTGCGCTATCGAGATGGGTGCGGCGCTAGCGAGCCCGCGCTACGACATGATGCGCATCGGGGTAATTCCTTTCCCAGCAAGCCCGCGTCAAGCCGATCTCATCGTGATCTCAGGAACAGTCACCGACAAGATGGCCCCTGCAATCCGACGCCTCTACGAGCAGATGCCCGACCCGAAATATGTGATCTCAATGGGTTCGTGTGCAAACTGCGGAGGACCATATTGGGACTCCTACTCAGTCACCAAGGGCATCGATCAGATTCTCCCCGTAGATGTTTACGTCCCCGGATGCCCACCACGCCCAGAGGCTTTAATTCAAGCTGTTGTGATGCTCCAGGAGCAGATTCAGAACGAAGGAATCGGAAACGACGACATGCGCAAGCGTTGGAACGGGGAGCCGATCAACGTTGTCTGATCTTGAAGTATTAACTACTCGTGTTACAGAGGCTCTCGGTGACTCCGTCATCGAGCATGCAGAGGCATGTGGAAATCTTGTTCTGCGCGTTCGCCTTGAATCGTGGCGGAGTGTCGCAGAGACCGCACGTAAAGAACTTGGCTGCAACTATCTCTCCTTCATCTCCGGTATCGACTGGATGCCAGCACCGACTGTTGGGCTAATCGAGGGAGATACCTCGACCCCAGCGCAGCCCAAGGAGATGACCTTCGGTGCAGCGGGTAGCGCCGGACGGTTTCAAGTATTCGCTCATGTGCAGTCAACCTCTCAGCACATTGGTTTTACGATCAAAGCCGATCTCGATGAGGCTGCCCCGCACTGCGAGTCGTGGGTATCTGTTTACCCGGGCGCAGATTGGCACGAGCGCGAGTGCTGGGAGATGTACGGAGTTGTCTTCGATGGACACCCAAGCCTCCGGCACCTCTACCTTCCTTGGGAGTTTGAGGGACACCCACTCCGCAAAGATTTTCCATTACTTGCGCGCGAGGTCAAGCCATGGCCAGGGCTCACAGATGTTGAACCAATGCCTGGATCAGAGAGCGACGAAGACTCAAAAGACGAGGCGGGTGAAGCATGAGCACAACTGAGCAGCCATCCGTACCCACCAACTCCGGCCCTGATTTTAACCCCGGCCCTGATTTTAAAGATATCCCTGCTTTTGAGGTAGACCCCGGTCTGCAGCGCCACCTTGCCGATGCTCGAGTGAATGTCGAGCTCGATACCGGCGACATGATCATCAACCTTGGCCCGCAGCACCCCGCTACTCACGGAACACTTCGACTCGTTGTGCGCCTCGATGGAGAGCGCGTAATCGCTGCCGATCCGGTAATCGGGTACATGCACCGTGGCTACGAGAAACTCACGGAGTTCCGTACCTATCCGCAGGTCACGACACTGATCAACCGAATCGACTGGTTGAGCAGTTTCGCAAACGAGGTTCCATTTGTGCATGCTGCTGAGCAGTTGATGGAGATTGAGGCACCGCCGCGTGCTCAATACATTCGCACAGCGCTCACCGAGCTCTCTCGTATAGCAACCTTCTTGCTCTTCCTCGGAGAGATGGGGCTGCAGGTTGGAGCACTCACTCCAGCGTTCTATGGTTTCCGCGATCGTGAGCACGTTCTCAACTTGATTGAGTCAGCAACCGGTGGGCGTTTCCACCCCAACTTCAATCGAATCGGCGGGCTCAAGGACGATCTGCCTTGGGGATGGATCGCTGAGACTCGAAACGTCATGAAGATCGTGCTTGATGCATGCGATGTGTTCGAGGATCTTGTGCTTGGTAACGAGATCTTTCAGGCACGCACGCGCTCCGTCGGGATCATCCCTGGAGAGCTCGGGGCTTCCTATGGAGTCTCCGGATCAAACCTCCGCGCCTCTGGCGTCGATTGGGATCTTCGCCGTGATGGTGCTCCATACCTTGCATACCCTGAGCTTGATTTTGAGGTATTTACTCACCCCGATGGCGACTCATTCGCCCGTTACTGGGTGCGACTCCAAGAGACTCGCGAGTCGGCACGCATGGTGCTGCAGTTGCTCGACAAGATGCCTGCTGGGCCGATCATGGCCAAGGTCGCTCGCATCATCAAGGTGCCGGCAGGCGAGGCATGGGTTGAGACCGAGAACCCATTGGGTCAGATGGGGTACTACGTCGTCTCCAAGGGCGGTACCGGACCATTCCGCGTAAAGATTCGCTCTGCATCATTTAGCAATGTCTCAATACTCCCGTGGATGCTTCGAGGCGTATACGTGCCTGATGTTGTGACCATCCTTGCTTCGCTCTACTTCATTCTCGGGGACATTGACCGATGAGTGTTCTCGCGTTGGAGATTGGCTGGGGATGGATGCTTGCGTTTAAGGCGCTTGTAATCCTCATGATCGTGCCGCTCGGCGCGCTCGTGCTCGGCTACACCTTCTTGCTCAAAATGATGAGCCACATGCAGAGCCGACTCGGCCCAATGGATCCAGGTGGATTCCATGGCTGGTTCCAGCTTGTAGGCGACGGACTTAAGTTCCTTCAGAAAGAAGACATCATCCCGGAGGATGCAGACCGTCGAGTCTTCGCCTTTGCGCCAGTAGTAGTTGTTATCTCGACGTTCTTGATGTTCGTTGTAATACCTGTTGGACCAGTAGCAGTTGTAGCTAATCTCGATGTTGGAGTTTTCTATGCCCTAGCGGTCTCGAGCCTCTCCGTAATCGGAGTGCTCATGGCCGGTTGGTCTAGCGCAAACAAGTTTGCATTGATGGGTGCTCTTCGCGCAGCAGGGCAGTTAATTGCTTACGAGCTTCCACTCCTCCTCGCTGTAGTCGGAGTCGTGATGCAGGCGGGCACAATGAGCCTGCAGGGAATCGTCTCAGCACAGCAGAATGGTTCGATCTTTGGGTGGAGCGGAATAGGTAACCCGTTCATCTTCACGCAGATCATCGGGTTCCTGCTCTTCATGATCGCAGCCCAGGCGGAGTTGAGCCAGACCCCATTCGACATGCCAGTTGCTGAGAGCGAACTCGTCGCTGGCTACATGGTTGAGTACTCCGGCTTTCGGTTCCTCTTCTTCTTCATCGGCGAGTTCGGTACCGCCACAGCCTTCGCGGCACTCGCTGCGACGCTCTTTCTCGGTGGTTGGTCCCTGCCTGGGGTACACGGCCTATCAGCGGAGCTACTTGGGCCGTTGGTTTTGTTCGTCAAACTCATGGGAGTTGCATTCCTGATGTTCTGGGTGCGCTTCACCTATCCTCGTCTTCGTGAGGACCAACTCCAAGCGATTGCGTGGAAGTTCTTGATTCCGATTGCGCTCGCAAACATCATTATCACGGCGATTATCAAGGTGGCTTTCTAATGGCCTTCAAACTCCCCGGTCTCATAGGTGGTCTCGGTATCACCTTTAAGACGATGCTTAAAGGCGCCGTCACCGTGCAGTACCCGCACGAGAAAGAGCAGCCACCAGCGCGCTCACGTGGCGTTATCGCCCTGCACGAAGACAACTGCACCTCATGCATGCTCTGCAGCCGCGCCTGCCCAGACTGGTGCATCTATATCGAAGGACACAAAGAGGAGCGCCCTGCTCGCCGCGAGGGTGGACGACCGCGTGCTGTGAACCTTCTAGATCGCTTCGATATCGATTATGCCCTCTGCATGTACTGCGGAATCTGTGTCGAGGTCTGCCCATTTGATGCCCTCTTCTGGAGCCCAGAGTACGAGTACTCCGAGCCCAACATTGCAAGCCTCCTCCACAACAAGGACCGACTCGGCGAATGGTTCCACACTGTTCCCGAGGTTGAGCCTCTAGAGGTTGGCGCTGCGCCTGTTGCAAAGGCGAAGAAGTAATGGTTGCTCAGAACGTCGCCTTCTGGATCATCGCAATAGCGATGGTGCTCAGCGCTATTGGCGTTGTACGTACGAGCAATGTTGTCCACGCTGCCCTCTACCTCGTGATTGTTCTTGCAGGTGCAGCTGCTCAGTACATCCTCCTTGCAGCAGAGTTTGTTGCATGGGTACAGGTACTGATCTATATCGGTGCCGTTGTAATTCTCTTCTTGTTCGGGATCATGCTTACCCGTTCACCAATGGGCGACCTAGATCTCGATAACTCACAGAGAATGCCCGCATTCGTAGCCTGCCTTGCCTTGGTGGGCACCCTTACTGCTCTCCTCGTTGATGCATTCGGTAACTCCAAAGTAGTTATCGATGCGCCTACCAAGACCTCGGTGCTCTCATCGGACATATTCCGTCTCTATATCGTGCCATTCGAGGCGGTCTCGATTCTCCTGCTCGCTGCGCTGGTCGGAGCGATTGTCCTGGCGAGGAGAGACTGATGATTCTCAACCAGTTCCTCATCCTCTCAGCCGTGATTTTCTCCATCGGTATCTATGGAGTACTTGTTCGCCGTAACGGCGTGCTTGTCCTTATGAGCATTGAGTTGATGCTCAACGCCGTGAACCTCAATCTCATCGCATTCTCTGCTTACCTAAAAGATACGAGCGGGCAGATCTTTGTTCTCTTCGTGATCACGATTGCTGCTGCCGAGGTTGGCGTAGGTCTCGCGATCATTCTCCTCTTGTTCCGTAATTTCCGCAGCCCGGACCTTGATCAGGCCCAACAACTGAAGGGCTGATTTCATAACTATGTACAGACTCGCAGTAGAGACAACAACAGAGAAGGCAGAGATCGCTGCTCCGTGGCTCATTTCCCATGCCTGGGTAATCCCGTTGCTCATGGTTCTGTCCTTCGTAACGATTCTTCTCTTCGGGAAGCGCATGCCGAAGCGGGGTGCAGAGGTAGGGATCACAGCGGTAGGCGCGGCGTTCGTGATGTCATGCATCACCGCCTTCCAGTGGATTCAGCACGTAGAAAAATCTCTAGAGGGTGAGGGTGGTTCTGCTCTATCCGGATTAGGCAAGAGCCTTGTGTTCCATGGCGGTGTTGGTGCGGAGAGCGGAATCGCACCGATAACGCAGACATGGGACTGGTGGTCAAACGGCCTAATCAGGTTCAGCGCTGGGATACAGATCGACGGCCTGGCCGTGATGATGCTCTTCGTCGTCACATTCATCTCGCTACTCGTGCACGTGTACTCAACCGCGTACATGGAGCACGACACTCGTTACACGTATTTCTATGCTGCCCTGAGCCTCTTTACTGGTTCGATGCTCATCCTTGTAGTGGCGGACAACTCCCTAATGCTCCTCACCGGCTGGGAGCTTGTTGGTGTCTGCTCCTTCATGCTCATCGGCCACTGGTGGGAGGAGAAGCCAAACTCAAATGCAGCAATTAAGGCTTTCCTCACAACGCGCACTGGCGACATCGGGCTTCTACTTGGAGTAATTGTCACCTTCTTCGCTGCCGGTCAGACCTTCAACCTCACCGAGATCAACGAAGCTGCTTTGGCCGGTCGTGGTGGGCACACCATCTGGTTGGTCGGCGCATCGCTTCTGCTCATGGGGATTATCGGAAAGAGTGGACAGTTCCCACTCCATACCTGGCTCCCAGATGCAATGGCTGGCCCGACACCTGTATCTGCACTGATTCACGCTGCAACGATGGTTGTTGCCGGCGTATATCTTGGGGCTCGCCTGTACGGCGTCTTCTGGCAGGGCTTCTCGATCGCCGATGGCGGTATGAACCCGATGGCGATTATCGGTGCCATCACAATCATCGTCGGTGCGCTCCTCGCATTTGTGCAGGACGACATCAAGAAGGTCCTTGCCTACTCAACTATCAGCCAACTCGGTTACATGGTCATGGGCCTAGGCGTCGGTGCATGGGTCGGCGCAATCTTCCACCTCTTCACTCACGCGTTCTTCAAGGCGCTGCTCTTCCTCGGCGCTGGTTCAATTAGTCATTCAGGGTCGCACCACTCTTTCGATATGAAGAAAGACATGGGTGGTCTGCGTAAGTTCATGCCGATCACATTTGCAACCTTCATGATTGGTTCCGCAGCTCTCGCAGGGATCGTTCCACTTGCGGGCTTCTGGTCCAAGGATGAAATTCTTGCGACTGCCGGCCAGAGTGGGTTCCACTTCTTCCAGATCATCGGAATAGCAGGTGCGGTGCTAACTGCCGCTTACATGACGCGCTGCATCTACCTCACATTCTTCGGCGAGTACCGCGGTCACCACCACCCGCATGAGTCGCCTAAAGCCATCACGGTTCCTCTAATTATTCTGGCGGTATTCAGTACTGTTGCCGGTCTTGCTAATGCGGCTCCACTTGGAATTGAGAAGTTCATGGAGTACGTCGAGCCTCGCCAAGCCTTCCCAGAGGTAGTGGTGCCGCAGTTCGAGGGGCTACTCGCAGCGGTCTCGGTGATGGCTGTCTTGCTCTCGGTTGGAGTCTGCTCATTCCTGTGGTTCCGCAAGGATCAACTCGGACCTTTCAAAGGTCTTACACAGCGCAACGCTGCGGCACGCGGCGGTTACACATTCCTCGTCAATAAGTACTACCTCGATGTGCTTTACACCGACGTTGTGGTTGGGGGTGTCAAGGGGCCGTTGGCTCGGAGCGCTTACTGGTTCAACCAGAACATTCTCGATGGTGTCGTAAATGGCATCGGACGAGGAGCACCCGCATTGGGGCGCGGTCTCTACAAATATGTCGATCAAGGTACGGTCGACTCTGCATATAACGGGCTTGCTAAGGAGACAGGGGAGGCCGGAGGGCTTCTTCGTCGACTGCAGTCTGGTCAGGTACAGCGTTACGCGCTGCTCATCGTCATTGCGATCGCGATATTCAGTATCGCGCTCATTCTCGCAAAGTAATCAGGAGGATTCTTTAAATGAATTGGTTCGACAGTTGGGCACTGACCCTCGCGGTCTTCCTCCCCGCAGTCGGTCTCGTGCTGGTATTAGCCACGCCGAAGGCTCAGGAGCAGACCGTCAAGGTCATCGCGCTCCTGACAACCATCGTCACGGCTGCCGTAGGCATTGGGATCCTCACGAGGTTCAATTACAACAGGTCTGGGACCCTCCAGTTCGTTGTGAACAAGAGCTGGATTCCGGTGATCGATGCTCGCTACCACCTCGGCATAGACGGCATTGCTCTCCCAATGTTCGCACTGTCGATGCTGATCACGATCCTCTGCATCATCTACTCATGGAACCACTTCCCAGAGCCGCATAACCCGAAGGCGTTCCTAGCCCTTATCCTGATTCTTGAGGTCGGGATGAACGGAACATTCGTTGCAC
>WLHA01000319.1 GCA_009702955.1 Actinomycetota bacterium | reverse complement strand
GACAGGGCTGAGGGGGGGAGGCATGTCATTTTCTAAATCGGCGAGCACCGTCTAATGCCGTCCGTAAAGGTCTCGGTCCCTGTGCGGATTATTTCTCGCCAGCCGACCGGGTGCCACAGCGCATCTCCGACCTCTCCCCACGGGTGCTAGTCCCCCATAAGTCCTCTGCTCGGGGTAGGTTCCGAGGCGTGCAGATTGCAGTGATGGCATCCGGAACCGGGACGATTTTGCAGTCCCTAATTGAGGCCGAACTCCCAATTGCTCTAGTTATCGCAGATCGAGAATGCGCTGCTTTAACACGGGCGCAAGAAGCTCAGATCGCAACGGCACTCGTCGAGCGCGGTTCTTTCGCTGGCGACTTTGACCGGGATGCTTACACCGAGCAAGTCATCACCTCACTTCAGACCGCCGGAATCGATCTTGTTGCAATGGCTGGATTTGGAACCATTCTTGGACCGGCAATCTTTGATGCCTTCCCAGATCGAATCATCAACACCCATCCATCGCTGCTTCCAGATTTCAAGGGTTGGCACGCGGTGGACGACGCCCTTCGGGCTGGAGTATCAGAGACAGGCTGCACAGTTCATATCGCTACCGCGTTGGTAGACGAAGGGCCTATCTTGGCTCAAGAGGCTTTACCAATATACGAAGGCGAGACTGTTGCAAGGTTGCACGAACGGATAAAGGAAATTGAAAGACGTCTTTATCCGATGGTTCTTCGCGGGCTAGTTAATGAATCGAAACAAAAATCTGAGGGGTCAATCTGATATGCGCGCGTTACTGAGTGTCTACGACAAATCCGGACTAATTGATTTCGCAAAAGGTCTGCGCTCCGCAGGTGTAGAGCTCGTCTCTTCTGGTGGGACCGCACGCGTTCTGCAGGAAGCGGGAGTCGAGGTAACTCCGGTCGAGGCCGTTACCGGCGCTCCCGAGATGTTCGACCACAGAGTTGTGACACTCCACCCCAAAATTCACGGTGGGATACTTGCTGATCGATCTAAGGCGTCGCACCTAGAGGACCTTGAGCGCTTTGAGATCGATCCCTTTGACCTTGTCGTTGTAAATCTTTATCCATTCGGAGCGCAACCAGGTATAGAGATGATTGACATTGGCGGCCCTGCAATGGTTAGGGCAGCTGCTAAGAATCACGCGTGGATAGGTGTGCTAACTAGTCCTGATCAGTATGACCAAGTCCTTGCAGAGCTAAACGAGCGCGGGTCATTGACGGAGCCAACGCGAAAAGCATTGGCGCTCGAGGCTTTTGCCCATACCGCGGCCTATGACGCAGCGATCGTTGCTTGGCTGCAACGCGATGAAGCTCTTCCTCGCCACGTTGTTATCCCGCTCACGCGAACTGATGAGGTTCTTAGGTATGGGGAGAACCCGCATCAAGAGGGGGCGCGTTACCGCCGCGTGAATGAGACCTCTTGGTGGGACGCTGTCATTCAGCACGGTGGTGTTGCGCTTTCATACCTCAACATTTACGACACTGAGGCTGCATGGCAACTTGCCCACGACCTCGGTGATGAACCCGCAGTAGCGATCATTAAGCACGCCAATCCCTGTGGTGCAGCAACGGCTGCAGATTTAGTGACGGCCTACGAGCGAGCTCTTGCTTGTGACGAGCGATCAGCGTTCGGCGGGATCATTGCGCTGAATCGTCCGCTCGATATGAAGACTGCCGCTGCAATGGCCGAGGGGCCTCAGGCTGATCTCGTGATAGCACCCGGTTTTGAAGATGGGACATTGGACATCCTTCGCAAGAAGCGAAAAAATACTCGACTGCTCCAAGCAACTGCTCCGGGGAGCGATGCGCTACATCTTCGCCAAATTTCTGGCGGCTTCTTGGTTCAGGAGGCCCACAGTTTTATCTCCTCAAGAGATGATTGGCGCGTGGTCACCAAAGCCACCCCAACCGAGGAGCAGTGGGCCGATGCAGAGTTCGCATGGCGCGTATGTGGCCATGTGAAATCGAATGCGATTGTGCTTGCCCGTAGTGGGCAGGCAGTTGGAATCGGCGCTGGCCAACAGAACCGTGTCGAGTCCGGAGAGATCGCAGCGAAGAAGGCTGCAGGCCGAGCCGCAGGTGGAGCATGCGCTAGTGACGCCTTCTATCCCTTCCCGGATGGAGTTGAGGCGGCAGCGAGCTCCGGCGTAGCTGTAGTTGTTCAGCCAGGCGGGTCAGTCAGGGATGATGCCGTCATAGCGAGAGCAGACGAACTCGGCTTGGCAATGATCTTTACAGGCGAGCGGCACTTCTTGCATTAACGCCCGGCTACATAGTGAATTAGATTTTGATCTTGTGACGAACCTATTGAGGAGCAACACGTGACTGCATCTCTGCTCGATGGCAATGCTTTCCTTAACCATGTCAAAGCGGATCTCCACGCACGAACGCTCGCATTAGGTGAACGCGGCATCACCCCGGGACTTGCAACAGTGCTTGTGGGCGAAGACCTAAATAGCGCAGCGTATGTTCGAATGAAACACGAAGATTGTGCAGAGATTGGAATCAACTCATTCCGCGAGGATCTCCCGGCCACCTCATCGCAGGCTGATGTAATTGCCGCGATAAACCGCTGCAACTTGAACCCTGAAATAGATGGGTTCATAGTTCAACTGCCACTTCCAAATGGCCTTGATGATGAGGCAGCACTACTCGCGATTGACCCGAATAAAGATACAGATGGACTCCACCCCGTAAATCTGGGTCGCCTTGTTATGGGCTCTAACGCTCCGATCCCTTGCACGCCTGCAGGCATACAAGCTCTACTCGCATTCAATGGCGTGGAGATTGAGGGCAAGCATGTTGTGATCATCGGGCGTGGTCTGACGATCGGTCGCCCGTTAGCGAATCTGCTAGCGCTAAAACGTGCTCACGCCAATGCTGCCGTAACGGTTATCCATACAGGAGTACCTGACCTGAGCTACTACACGCGTCAGGCAGATATTCTGATCTCGGCCGTCGGTAGCCCATCGGTTGTTACCCCAGACATGGTCAAACCGGGCGCAGCTCTCGTGAGCGCCGGAATAAGTTTT
>WLHA01000318.1 GCA_009702955.1 Actinomycetota bacterium | reverse complement strand
TTCTAATCGGATTGCGCGAGGGCCTTGAGGCTGCGCTCATCGTCGGCATCTTGGTTGCGTACTTAGTGCGCACCGATCGCCGAGACCGTCTCAAGATTCTCTGGATCGGCGTGGGTGCAGCCGTGGCAGTGAGCCTTGCTGTTGGGGCCATTCTTGAATACGCGGTCGAGAATCTCGGCGACGAGGCACTAGCTCCTTTCGTTGGGTATACATCGCTTATCACTGTCGTACTTGTAACGACAATGGTTTTCTGGATGCAGCGCACTGCGCGCCGGATGAAATCTGATCTCGAGGGCCATCTATCGCAAGCATTAGCAGCCGGCCCCGTTGCGATTCTCTTGACTGCATTCGTAGCCGTTGTGCGCGAAGGTATCGAGACAGCACTTTTTCTCTGGTCAAATGTCCAGGCAACTGGTGGCTCTGCGGCCTCGGTACTCGGCGCAGTCATGGGTATAGCGGCATCCGTCGTACTTGGTTGGTTGGTATACCGCCGGTCGGTACACATTGATCTTTCGAAGTTCTTCACAATTACAGGCGTGATGTTGATCATCATCGCTGCCGGGGTTCTGTCTTATGGCCTGCATGAACTCGCTGAGGGTGGAGTAATCCCTACCACGGCAACTGCATTCGACATAACAAGTTGGTTCGATAAAGATTCATGGTACGCAGCGTTATTAAGAGGAGTATTTGGCTTTAGGCCTGCACCGAACGTGTTAGAGGTTGCGGCTTGGTTCGCCTATGTAATCCCAGTTACATGGTTGTTTCTCCGTGGGATTAGTGCAGCACCAAAGGCATCGAAGCCCAATAAGGTCTCCGCCCAATCAGTGGCGTAATCACCTGATTAGAGAATTACTGGCGGATCTGTCAACGCCGTTCATATCTCAACCGCGTCTTCTTGAGCAGGGCTTGAGGTTGGCGAAAATTGTAATAGTTTTCTAATGAGGTTCTGTGTTCTACTCGCAGCGTTCCTACCGCTTTGGTAGGTGGAGATTCTCTGCGAACGGGGCAAGCATGGCTACTAATCGAGTTTTTGGTAAGAGGTTGCACGTGCAACTGCGTCGCGGTCTGGTCTTGCTCTTCGCTGTTGCTATTGCGTGCACCGCAGTCATAGGCGTGCGCTCGAGCGAGCAGCCTGCGGGTGCCACCGCATTTGCGAAGGTGGTTTCTTGGGGCGACGACGAATATGGGCAGGTATCGAACACGCCGACGGGCTCAGACTTCACGCAGGTGAGTATCGGCGACCGGCACTCGGTGGCGTTGCGTACTGATGGGAGCCTCGTCTCCTGGGGTAACCCCGACGGTGGGAATTATGGTCAGAATTATGGTCAGGTCTCAGACACGCCTTCGGGGACCGACTTCACTCAGGTAAGCGCAGGCCGCTTCCACTCGGTGGCGTTGAAGTCGGATGGAAGTCTCGTCTCTTGGGGTATGGATATATATAGCCAAGTCTCGAGCACGCCTTCAGGCACCGACTACACGCAGGTAAGCGCTGGCTACTACTCCTCGGTGGCGTTGAAGTCCGATGGGGGCATCGTCTCTTGGGGCTTTAACGAATTTGGGCAGGTCTCAAATACGCCTTCTGGAACCGGCTTCGAGCAAGTAGACGCTGGCGGCTACCACTCGGTGGCGTTGAAGTCGGATGGAAGTCTCGTCTCTTGGGGCTGGGACGCCTATGGGCAGGTCTCGAGCACGCCTTCTGGCACCGACTTCACGCAGGTAAGCGGCGGCATGCTCCACTCGGCGGCGGTGCGTTCGGATGGGAGCATTGCCTCCTGGGGTTATAACGGAAGCGGCGAGGTCACGTTCTCGCCCTCTGGCAACGACTTCGCGCAAGTGAGCGCCGGCCTCTACACCACAGTGGCGTTGAAGACGGATGGGAGCATCTTCTCGTGGTGGTATGAAGGGTACGGGCCGGTCTCAAGCAAGCCGTCTGGAACGGGTTTCACTAACGTCGAGAACGGCTATGGATACACTGCAGCGGCACTTAAAACCGTCGAGCCTGCGGTTGCGGTGCGCATCGGTGATGTGAGCGTGAACGAAGGTAGCGGACCGGCAGGGACCACGGTTTCGGTCCTCTACGGGACAGATCGTGCAGTAAACGCTGCGTTGTGTGTCTGGTATACGACAGAGAATGATGGTGCGGCAGGTGCCGATAAGGTCACAGCGTTTGATGGAACCCAGGACTATCTCAAACTTGGTGTGACTAAACCCAAGTTTTCTTTGCTGGGAGCTTCGAAGACCGCAGGGAAGATCTCAGTGAAGGTGAACTACGACGCCGTCGTGGAGTCAGATGAGCAGTTCATGGTGATGATCACGAAGGTCACCGCGCAGGAGAGCGGAAAGTGTGTCTCAACATCAACTGCGGATCCGCGGGTGAATCTCGCTCGATCTAACGGTTTCGTCACTATCTTCGATGACGACACTCCGGTTCCCCAGGAGTAATCCAGCAAACTGAAGCAGCTTCACTTGAGCGGCTTAGATCAGAGCACTGGAAATGAGGCTTGCTTGCGACTTGCCCCTATGTGCGTTGTAGGCGCGCGACGAAGATGCTGCTGAAATCCCAGATCAACTCATCGCCCTCGATCCAGCGCTTGACCTCAAAGCCAGGTGCGCCCTCGGGTCGCAGGACAAGTACGCCATCTTCGTAAGAGGCAGCGACTGTGATTTGGGTTGTGTAGTCCGCCGCCATTACATCGTGGACGCCATTCTCAAGTGTGCCGTCGCAGGAGCGAAAATCGTGGATGACTCCGCCGCCTGTAACGATTGCGCGATTACCAGCCTGTTCGATGCGCTCGACGTGGCTCCAGATCGGGTCCTCTGATTTGAGTGGCTCTCCATTGGAGCGCACATCAACAACGCGCCACGTGCCTCGCAGATCTGGAGCTCCCTCGCTTAATGGCGTCGTGCATCCCTCGAGGATCGGGGCAGGCATAATGCGTGCACTCTTGGCTTCCCCTGCGATGCCATACCCGCCATCGGGTGTAAAAGCGGTAGGTATTTGGTCAACGTGTGTCATTGCGTCTCCTTGGTTGTGCCGGGAGTCTC
>WLHA01000317.1 GCA_009702955.1 Actinomycetota bacterium | reverse complement strand
CAGAATCGCGGCAGTAATACGCACCGCATCCTCTGGCGACAAGTCGTAGGGAAGCTCCATCTCGAATAAACCGAAACTTGTCTTCACGGCACCTCGGTGAGTCTCATTTATCTGCGACCGTATCTGTGAACGCATCTGCTCTCGAGGCGGAGTCATCATCATCATCTGCGGAGCGTCGGCGAGCGACCGGTCCTCCAATTCAAAGTTTGGCTCCATGCGTTGAGATGAGAAACTCTCCCCTCGTCGCGCTGCACCGGATAGGCGCATCGAACCGGAGAGCCCTGTAGAGCGCTTTGAGGTTCGAGAACCGCGGCGGAGTTCGGCGAGATAATCCTCGGCACGACCCTGTGCCTCGCGCCGCAGGTAACGCCGAACCCAACCAGCAAACCTCACCCAGTTATCTGCGTAGTTGCTGGCGGTCGACCTCCTGCCCTTTGGGTCTGAGGCGCTCTCATAGCGGAATTTCTCGGCCTGGGCCTCAACCGATGCGCGGTCGATAGGGAACTCCCCCGACTCCTCTAGGTCTACAAAGCCATTGGCCTCAAGGACCCTGCGAGCCGAGTGGTAGAGGAGGCGGCGGTAGGCATCTGCATACCCACGGGCCCCATGGATCTGGGCCTCGACCCTGGTTAGTTCATCCCAAGTGATCTCCATGCCCGCACCCTAGCCCAAATATTCTTATTTATGAATCGGGAATAAAAATAGATCGGGGGCCGTTACACCCCCCGAGTAGAAGAGCTGGACAGACCCTCTGAGGGTTAAATGTCCCACCCCTATGGGAGTATTACTCATCACCGAAAACCCGGCCAATAAACCCATAAGACACTTCAACATAGTTTTAGATAAATAACAATAATTAGTGGCCTGAAAACGCAGAGACCACAAAAGAGGAGAAATAAATGAATCAGAACCCAGATCACACAACCACCGGCAGCCCGAGTGGCGCCAAATCCAGCCCATCCAAGAGGCGCCACTCCAGCCGCCCATCCGGGCGCGCCAGCCATGCAGCACGCATAGCGGCATGGGCCGTCGAGACCACCGAACGAGCAGAGGAGCAAACCATTACCGAGCAGACCAGCGCAGTTCAAAACATCACCAGTTCACCGAGCCCACTCGAGACCCTCAAGCTCCTACTAGAGGCGCAGCGTGGTCACGACCTAACGCGAGTTGGCTCCACATATGAATCCCTCCGCGGTATCGACACGGTTCATGAAGGCTTGATCCTTAGTTGCCAACTCGGAGAGTCTCTCAACGAGAAGGCGAATCGTCTGGGCCAATGGGTTGCGGCAGGAGTTACGCATATCGTCGATTGCAGAATCGAAGATAGCGATGAAGAGTTCGTTGCTCTACACGCTCCGCACATCACATACATATACGCGCCGACAGATGACGACGGTCTAGAGCGTGAGCCCGAGTGGTTCGATGGAGCGCTTCTAGACCTAGGCACCGCACTCACGGATCCTGATTCGATTCTTCTCGTACATTGTGCCGCCGGAATAAATAGGGGCCCCTCGATGGCATTCCGATTGCTTCTCGAAGCCGGTTGGGAACCAGTTGCTGCGCTCAATGCGATCAGAGAAGCACGCCCTGTAACGCGAGTCATCTACGCACCAGATGCGCTTATGCATTTCTACGGAGAACGCATCTGGAGCAGCGACTCAGATGTAGCAGAGGTCGCGTCATGACCGCCGGAGAGTCACTCCAGTCAACAAATTCGCAAGCCTCATCATTCCAACAAAGGACAAAAACATGACCGCATTAATTTCAAGTATCGAGACCATCAGCATCGGATCACCGAAAACAGTCGGGCCAGTGAGCCTCTATCCGATCTATAACCACGGCCCCGCAGCGCTTACCTATATCTCCGCACGCGACGCAATCGCAGCTGGGACACTCCTCATTGAAGAGGCCACCCAAGAGACGGTTCCTACTCTCTTGTTCACGAATACCGGAAAAATCCCGGTGCTCGTAACAGATGGGGAGATCGTCGAGGGTGGTTACCAAAACCGCACAGTTACGGTGCCGGTCTTACTCACCCCAGGGACAACTCCGGTACCAGTTGCGTGCGTTGAGTCAGGGCGCTGGCACGGCGAGCGCGGGCGCACTTTTGGGCGCAGCACACAGAGGCTGCCTCGCAATGTGCGACGAGCAGTCGTTCAGAGCGTTGGCCTCACAGATTATGGGACGCCTCGCCACGTTAACCAGAGCGAAGTTTGGTCTCAGGTAGACCATGTTCTGCAGTCGCGGCTAATCAATGCAGATACAAATTCGCTGCTTGAGATTGGCGAGCACGCTCCGTCAGAGCACATCGATGCACGACTAACCACCGTCGATAAAGCAGTTGCAATTCTGCGCCACCTTCGCCCGCTCCCCGGTCAGACAGGGGTTGTAATCGCCATAGGTGGACGCATCATTAATGCGGAGCTGTTTGATCGCCCGGAGACTCTCGCCACTTACTGGGACGAGGTGCTCGCTGCGATTGCATTTGATGTTCCAACGAGCATCGACGGCTCACGACCATCGATCTCTCGGGCGCTGCGTTTTGTCCGCCAGGTTCTAAAAGCTGGTGGAGAGAGCAACGACGGGATCGGCGTCGGGACGGAGTTCCGCTTCAACTCTTCACGAGTTGCAGCACAGGGCCTCTCATTCGAGAACCAGCTCGTATGCCTATCCGTGATCGCCGCATAACGGGTAGTGCGATCCCACCCGCAAGTCAACCCAAAATTTCAACAAACCAAAAACCAGGGCAATCGCCCTAGAGGAGCAACACATGAGCACTACCCCAGACCCAACTAGCAACACAGGAGCGGACTCAACTCCAACCCCTGCAGGCGTTCCCGTACCAGTACACCTTTACGTACTCATCGACGTATCCGGCTCGATGGAGTCGATCAGAACAGATGTAATTGGCGGATTCAATGCTCTGCTTGAGGACCAGCGCGCCGAGGCAGAGGACGCCAGCCGAGCAACCGTTGTGCTCTTCGACTCTGTAGAGCCCAACAATGTGATTGCATCCGGCGTACCTCTTAGAGAGGTAATTGAACTTGACCAGCGCAGCTAT
>WLHA01000316.1 GCA_009702955.1 Actinomycetota bacterium | reverse complement strand
CACTCCGAGTTACGCACAATCTCGATGCGCCCTGGCGTGAAGTCAAGGATCGATTGAACCTGCTCAACGTATGTTGCAGCGTGGGCATCGACCTGCTCTTGGGTTAGCGGTGGCCTAGTAACAGAGCGCCCTGTCGGGTCCCCTACCTGGGCCGTGAAGTCTCCAATGATTAGGACCGCGGTGTGGCCGAGGTCCTGAAATTGGCGGAGTTTGCGCAGAACCACCGTGAACCCAAGGTGGATATCGGATGCGGTCGGGTCTATACCGAGCTTGACCCGCAGCGGCTTACCTGCGCTCAGCTTCTTTCTGAGGTCGGCCTCCGAGATCACGTCGACCGTGCCCGCTGTCAAAATCTTGATCTGGTCCTCAACGCTTGTCACGAGGGTTGACGCTAGCAAGTCAGACGCAGGGTGAGCCTCCCATTGCCTCATATGCGGTCAGAATGAGAGGCGTGTCGAGTACTCATACCTTCAACAGGCTCACCGCTCAATGGCCAAGGCCTAGCAAACGGTCATTAGCAGCGATCCTCTGCGCTGGTTTCCTTGTAGTCACAGCTGCATCCTGCTCGTATACGACCAAGGTGGATCTCCCTAAGACCCAACCTGAAACATCGCGAATTCTCTGGGGCGATGGAACGACGATGGCCAACCTCCATGCAGAGCAAGATCGTGAGGAGATTTCATTCGAGAAAATGGGCGACTTCCTACCTGTGGCAGTGGTAGCGATCGAGGACTCTCGCTACTTCGAGCATGACGGCGTTGACCCACGCGGGATTCTTAGAGCACTCACACGCGACCTGAAATCTGGCAAGGTAATTGAGGGTGGATCGACGATTACTCAGCAATACGTTCGCGCTGTATTACTAACTCCGGAGCAGACATTTACACGCAAGATCAAAGAGGCAGTGCTTGCTGTTCAGTTAGAGCGCCAATACTCGAAGCAGGCGATCCTCAAGAAGTACCTCAACCTCATCTACTTCGGGAATGGTGCTTATGGAGTGCAGGCAGCGGCACGCACATATTTCGGTAAAGACGCGATCGCACTGAATCTCACAGAGAGCGCACTTCTTGCAGGCTTGATTCGCTCGCCTGGCGACTACGACCCGTTTACGCAACCGGATGCAGCGCTCGCTCGACGCAACGAGGTGCTCTCCCGCATAGAGGTTCTAAAGCGACTCCCCGCGGAGGATAAGGCCAGCGCAATTGCGGCACCTCTCGGTGTTGGTGCAGCGCCCGCAACGCAGCGCACTGCAGCTCCTCATTTTGTGGAGCGAGTAAGAGCCTTCATTCTCTCCGACCCGACGTTTGGGGAAACTGCAGCGGAGCGTGAGCGCTTGCTATACCAAGGCGGCCTGCGCATAGAGACAACACTCGACCCGCGCGCTCAGGCGCAGGCCGTGGACGCAGTAACCAAGACGCTCTCCTCCCCCGCCACGGATCCAGCAGCTGCAGTTGTCTCTATTGACCCGCGCAACGGACACATACTTGCTTACGTCGGTGGCTCAGACTTTTACGGTGATGAGCCATGGGCGCGCTACGACCTAGCTGGGCAGGGTAAACGCTCCGCTGGTTCGAGCTTCAAACCTTTTGTACTCGCTGCAGCACTCGAGGCCGGAGTCTCATTAGAGAAGCAATATCCGGCTCCCGGCGAGTTGACAATTCCTATCAAGGGTCAAGCCCCGTGGTTGATTCGCAACTACGACGGCAAGGGTGGCGGAACCATGAACCTCATCGAGGCGACGGTGCACTCCGTTAATACTGTCTACGCAGAGCTCATCACCGAGATCGGCGCACAGCCCGTAGTTGACCTTGCGAACAAATTAGGTGTCGAGAGCAAACTCGGTGCGTATCCTTCATCTGCGCTTGGGAGCAATGGAGTAACCGTCCTTGACATGGCGAGTGCATACAGTTCGTTTGCAGATGACGGCATGCATACCTCTCCAGTGTTTATTACGCAGGTATCTACAAATACTGGAGAGGTCCTCTGGCGAGCAAGGCCGAGCCGCGAACGCACTCTGCCTGTTGCAATTTCAAGAAGCGTCACACAGGTATTGCAGCAAGTAGTGGAGCGAGGAACCGCAGTCAACGCCCGCATCGGACGATCAGTAGCAGGCAAGACCGGTACGGGTGAAGAGTGGTCTGACGCATGGTTCGTTGGGTACACCCCCGAGCTCGTTACTGCGGTATGGGTTGGGTTCCCAGATGCAGCACGCACTATGCGCCCGCCAACTACTCGCATCACTGTTACAGGCGGTACTTGGCCGGCACAGATCTGGCAAGCAACTGCCGGCGCGTACCTTGCTGAGACTCCGGCATCAAAATTTCCCACTCCAATTGCATCTGTTACTGGAGCATCCGGCGCCACCGGGCCAAGAGGACCAACCGGCCCGGGGCTCACATCGGTAGTCGGGCAGAGCACAGTTGATGCAACTCGTATCCTCGTAGACGCTGGTTACAGAGTTCGCCTCTACGAAACCGCGAGCCGAAGCGTTGCAGCAGGATTTGTTATCTCGCAGTCCCCCGCAGCTGGTGCGCCATTTGCAATCGGGGGCACGATCACCCTTGCAGTCTCGACTGGTCCACCACTTGTTGTTCCGGTCCCGAGTGTTCTTGGACTCTCAGCACAGAAGGCTGCGGCCCTTCTCGGCGCAAGCGGATTTGAGGTTCAGATTCACATTGAGGCCGAGCCCCCGCCTGGCGCACCCGAGCGTGCGGCATCGGTCTGGAAGCAACTCCCTGCTGGCGGAGAGCCTCTCGCCGTGGATCAAGCCGTAACGATCTGGCTCAATCCATAAATAGCGCAGCCGAAAGAAGCTTCGGTCGTCGCCGCTCGGACGCTAATTGATCGCTACTGGGAGTGTGTCTAATCCACGCAGGACAACTCGCCCATTACGTGTGACTGGAGCAGCGAGGCCCAAGGTTGGGAAACGCGATGCAATGGTGGTGAGAGCGACACGACCCTCGAGGCGAGCAAGTGCTGCGCCGAGGCAGTGATGTACTCCGCTACCAAACGAGAGATGCGCCCCCGCACCTTCGCGAGCAAGGTCGAGCACGCCAGCAGTTG
>WLHA01000315.1 GCA_009702955.1 Actinomycetota bacterium | reverse complement strand
CTTGATGCTGGAGCCGAGACATTTGGTTTTGACGCTGGAGACCTTGTTGTATCGATGCCATTCCTCCTAAGGCCCAGTGGGGTAGTGCCACTTGGTTTCGCGCATTCTGAGCCTGGTGGATACGCGGAGCGGATGGTGCTTACCGGCGGCATCTGTCTAAAGGTTCCGAACGGTCTAGATCATCGACGCGCTGCACTCACCGAGCCAATGGCGGTTGCACTTCATGCTGTAAATAAGTCTGGAATCAAACAGGGTGATGCTGCAGTCATAGTTGGCTGTGGGCCGATCGGGCTTGCAATTATTCCGTGGCTTCGTCTTCGAGGGATCGAGCCGATCGTGGCTGCCGACTTCTCCGCAAAACGTCGCGCGCTAGCCCTCGAGTTGGGTGCCGATCTAGCGGTGGACCCAAGGGATGAAGCGGTAACGGATGCTTGGCGCAGAGTCGATGGAGCGAAGGAACTAGTTATCTTTGAGGCGGTCGGCACCCCGGGGATGATCGACTCAGTTGTCTCTATGGCTCCGAGTCGGGCGCGTCTTCTAATTGCAGGGGTCTGCATGCCCCCAGATACTTTTCGCCCCTTTGTGGCCATTATTAAGGAGCTGAGCATGCAGTTCGTCTACTGCTATGACGGCGACGAGTTTGCTGAGGCCCTTCAGGCAATAGCGGAGGGCGAGGTGGTGGTCGACTCTCTAATCACTGGAACCGTAGGCCTCGATGGCGTCTCTGAGGCATTCCGCCTGCTTGGGGACCCTGAGGACCACGTGAAGATACTCATCGAGCCCGGTTCAGGGCCTGAGGTGCTCCACGTTTCGACTTAGGGGCCCCTAATCGGTAACTATTCCGAACAGCAATAAAGCACTACCGAAGTTGTTCCTGAGGCTTGGCACCATTGCCTTTATAACATCGCCTCTATAAACCTCACCGGCTCCACTACCTGAGTAAAGCGAGAGAAGCATGAATATCGTTGTCTGCGTGAAGCAGATCCCCGATCCTGCGGTACCTGGGGAACTGACCTCTGATAATCGTCTTAAGCGCGATGGCGCTAAGGCAATCCTCGACGAGTCCGACTCGTATGGTGTTGAGATGGCGCTGCAGCTAGTCGATAAGGCTGGCTCAGGCGAGGTCATCCTCGTATCGATGGCCCCTAATGGTGAGGTCTCCGGACTTCGCCAGGCACTTGCGATGGGCGCAGCACGCGCCATCCTCATCTCCGACGATGCTCTCGCTGGAGCGGATGCGCTGACAACCTCGAAAGTAATCGCGAAGGCAGTTGAGCGCGCAGGTGGCGTTGATCTTGTACTCGCTGCTACTGAGTCCTCTGATGGTTATACCGGAACAGTCCCTGCACAGGTTGCAGAGTTGCTCGGGTGGCCATCACTCACATTCGCAAAGCACGTTGAGATTGCAGATGGCAAGGTCACGATCCAGCGCCAGACAGAGGCCGGATACGACGTAGTCGCCGCATCACTACCCGCAGTTGTGAGTGTGACAGCAGGTGTTGTTGAGCCTCGCTACCCATCTTTCAAGGGGATTATGGCTGCAAAGTCGAAGCCACTTGATCAAGTAACTGCAGCCGATCTTGGGCTCGACTCAATCTCGGCCGGGCAGCGCATTACATCCGTAGCCGCTGCACCCGCTCGTCAGGCTGGCGAGAAGGTGGAGGATGACGGCACTGCTTTTGAGCGCATCGTCACTTACCTCGAAGAGTTGAAGGTCATCTGACGCATCGCGTCTAAGTATCTCGCGTGGGTGTCACGCGTTTTTGTTCCTAGCGCATTGCCTGCGCGATCAGGATAGAAAATAGGAGTAGATAGAAATATGAAGACTTGGATCTTTGCCGAGAGCGAGAATGGTGCGCCTACAACAGCGACACTTGAGATGGTCACAAAGGCCCGCGAACTAGGCGGAACCGTTGAGGCTGTCTACGTTGGTACCGATGTAGCGAGCGTCGCTACTGGTCTTGGCGAGCATGGTGTAACGAAGGTATTCGGAGTGGACCCCGATGGAGTGCTTGCTGGCGTGGTTGGCGCTGCAGCAATCGCAGGTCTCGTCGGCGCTGAGGCTCCTGACTTGATCCTCTTCGCGCAGACCTACGACGGTCGCGATGCGATCGGTCGCCTCTCCGCTCGTCTTGACCGAACAGTGCTAACAAACGGCATGTCGCTCTCAGTCGACGGCGATGCAGTTACCGTCGGTACCGCGGTATTCGGTGGAGCACAGTTGGTAGACACATTGTTTGAGGGCGAGAAGCCTTACCTTGCGGCGATCCGACCCAAGTCCTTCGTGGCTGAGCCCGGTGGTGCTGCTACCCCAGAGATTGTTGCTGTAGGTGCCGTTGACTCTGGCCGAGCAGGCGAGGCGAAGGTACTTGAGCGCCATGTTGAGGAGCGCGAAGGGCCAAAGCTTGAGGAGGCAGTTGTTGTTGTCTCTGGCGGTCGTGGAATCGGCGAGGCTGCTAACTACGAGCCTCTTGTCGAACAGCTCGCGAATCTTCTCAGCGGTGCCTCTGGAGCATCGCGTGCGATCGTTGACGCTGGTTGGGTTCCCTACTCGAAGCAGGTTGGGCAGACCGGTAAGACCGTGAAGCCGAAGCTCTACATTGCTCTGGGCATCTCCGGTGCGACACAGCACATGGTTGGAATGAAGGGATCGGACAACATCATCGCAGTTAACAAAGATGGTGAGGCCCCGATCTTCTCAGTTGCAGACCTCGGAATTGTCGGCGACCTAACAAAGGTTGTTCCTGCGCTTATCGAGGCGATCAAAGCTCGAGGCTGATCTTCTGCGATTCAGAACTTAGAAGTGCGAAAGAGGGGCGGCCTGCGGGCCGCCCCTCTCGCGTGCGAGTATCTGAAGCAATGACTAAGAGTGATGCAATCCGCGAACCACTAGTAGACCCGGCTCGCCTTGCGCGTTGGCTCGATGAGGCCGGCCTCGGTGGTGATGGCGAGCCAGAGATTGAGCGCATCACGACAGGGCATTCGAACGAAGTATTTTTAATCAGGCGCGGGGGAGCGCAGTGGGTACTCCGCCGGCCTCCTCGTACACCGCTCTCGCCAACCGCGCACGACATG
>WLHA01000314.1 GCA_009702955.1 Actinomycetota bacterium | reverse complement strand
GAGTCTCATTCCGGTTGGGGTAGTTGCTGGCTTTGAGCCTGACATCGAGACCTTGGTCCGCGTTGTTGCTGGTTACTTAGCGGATGGATACGAGCGCGTGAAGGTAAAGATCCGCCCGGGTTGGGATTTAGATCCTCTCCAAGCAATTCGCAGCGCTTTTCCGAGTCTTGCGTTACAAGTAGATGCAAACGGCTCGTACTCCGCTGCAGACATCGAGTGGTTGTGCGCTCTTGACGCGGTTGAGCTTCTGATGATCGAGCAGCCGTTCCCTGCCGATGATTTAGAGGCTCACGTAAAACTCGCCCAAGTATCTGCCACCCCTGTGTGCCTTGACGAGTCGATTACCTCGAGCGCGTCTGCGCGTCGGGCGATCGAGATGGGTGCCTGCTCAATCGTGAGTGTTAAGCCTTCAATGGTTGGAGGGTTGCGCGAGGCAGTTGCGATTCACGATCTGTGCCTCGACGCAGGGATCGATCTTTGGTGCGGTGGAATGCTCGAATCCGGTATTGGCCGCGCTGCGGCTGTCGCACTTGCCTCGCTACCAGGCTTCACTCTTGCTGCGGACCTATCCGCTAGTGATCGCTACTTCGCTAGAGATATAACTGAGCCGTTTTTATTAGAGGGATCGGCTCTGCGAGTTCCAAACGGTCCGGGCATTGGGGTGCATGTCGACGACGGCGCGCTTCTTGAGCTTGGGGCGGTACACAGAAGTATCGATCTATAGCTTTAGCGCAGCGAAAGATTTGCTAGCTAAAAGCTGTTTGGGACTATCGCCTCAATGAGGCTTGGCCCTGGGGTTGCAAATGAGCGCTCGAGTGCTGCGTAGAACTCCTCTGATGTTGAGACTCGCTCTGCGGTTACCCCCATGCCCTGTGCAAGCAGAACGAAGTCGATCGCAGGCTCTGAGAGATCCAGCATTGCAAGGGCTGCGGGGCCAGGTGTCGCACCAACGCGACGCAGCTCGAGATTGAGAACTGCATACGAGCGATTATTCAGAATCACGGTGGTGACATCTAAGCGCTCTCGAGCCTGGGTCCAGAGTGATTGAAGTGTGTACATCGCCGAGCCATCGGACTCGAGGTTCAGGACGCGACGTCCGGGGCAAGCAATCGCTGCGCCTGTCGCTATCGGCATACCAAATCCAATTGCTCCGCCGGTGAGAGATAGCCAGTCGTGTGGCGCTGCTCCTGCGGTTGCACCCGGGAGCCATAGGCCTGTTGTATTTGATTCATCTGCGACTATCGCCTCTGGAGGTAGTAGCGCTGCGACTGCTGCCGCGAGCGTCTCTCCTGTGAGCGGACCCGTTGGGGGCTCTGGCCTAAACGCTGGTACGAGCGGCGCATCGCCGGCAGAGGAGCCGATCGCGCTGGTGAGTGCGGCAAGTGTTGCGCGGACATCTCCGCCGTCCTCCACCGCGTGGATCAACGTTGCGCCATCGGGTACAAGGTCGCTTGCCTTCCCCGGGTAAGCAAAGAACGAAGCAGGAGATTTAGCTCCAAGTGTGATGATGTGCACGAGCCCATCGAGCTGCATCTGAGCGAACTCGGCTAAGTATGCAATGCGCTCCAAGCCGGGTAGCCCTGCACCACGTCGCATGCGCGATGGAAAGGTCTCACCAAACACTCGAGCACCAGTTGCTACCGCGAGCCCTGCTACCTCAGCCAACAACTCTGGGTCGCCAGCAATGTCATCTCCTACGAGGAGGGCGGTGGGTTCTCCGCTCTGCAGCACAGCTATGGAACGCGTAATGAGGTCTGCATTCGTTGATAGGGGATTTGGAGCCGGCACAGGTTTTGCGACAACTCCTCCATCGCCCCAGCAGACATCTGCAGGAAGAATCAAAGTAGCGACTCCGCCCGGTGAGGCAAGCGATGCGGCTACTGCAGCGGCGCCATCAGCCGCGACAGTTTTAGGGTCACTAGAGGTGTGTACCCAAGCGGAGACGTTGCTAGCTAGTGCTCCGATATCCGACTGCAGAGGTGCATCGTGCTGGTGGTGATATGTGGCGTGATCGCCGACGATGTTGACTACAGGGGAGTGGGCTCTGCGCGCATTGTGAAGATTGGCGATGCCGTTTCCGAGGCCGGGCCCTAAATGCAGGAGCACTGCGGCCGGGTTACCTGTCATACGCGCGTAGCCATCTGCCGCACCTGTTGCTACGCCCTCGAAGAGCGTAAGGACTCCACGCATCTCTGGTACATCGTCCAAGGCTGCAACAAAGTGCATCTCAGAGGTGCCCGGGTTGCTGAATACGACGTCAACGCCCGCGTCCACGAGTGTGCGAATTAATGCTTGAGCGCCGTTCATTTGTTCTCCTAAATAATTAAAGATGTGTGTATAGCGATTAGGTGAGGAGTGTTCCTGGGTTGAGCACTCCATTTGGATCGAACGCATTCTTGATACGTCGCATTAGTGCGAGTTTGTTTGGGTCCTCTAACTCTAGGTACCAGCGGCGCTTAGCGGTGCCGATGCCGTGCTCTCCCGAGATGGCGCCCCCGAGCTCCATGCCTAAGGCGAACAACTCAGAGAGCACTTTGTAGCGCAACTCATCGTCAGGTTGGAAAACCGAGAGGTGCACGTTGCCATCGCCTGCATGCCCGCATCCGGCGATCCAGCTGATGTTCTCGTCTGCAATCTTGGCAACCCGCTCCATAAAAACTGGAACACTCGCTCGCGGTACAACAATGTCGACAATGTCGTTTGCTCCGTTCGCTTTCGCTGCCCAGAACGCCTTCTCCCTCGCCTCAATAAGGCGCTCGCCTGCTGCCGCGGGGAGTACATAGACATCGATGGCGCCTAGTGCGCTGAGCAGTTCCGCGAGTTCCTCGACGTCTTCATTTAAGCGCTCTGCCGTGCGCTGCTCTAGGACAACTACCAAATAGGCGAGTGCCGTGCTGCGGATCTCCTCAGGTATGCCGAGGTCGAGCCCAACAAACTCTGTAACCACTGACATTGTGAGCAGGTCTATGTACTCGAGGATGAGTGGTCCAACGCCTCGGTCGAGAATACGCGGTACCGCAGCGGTTACTTGCGTCAGTGTATGGAATGGAACCAGCATCGTTGCGCTGTGCTCAAGG
>WLHA01000313.1 GCA_009702955.1 Actinomycetota bacterium | reverse complement strand
CAGCGTTATTTACCAATACGTCTAGCCCGCCGAAAGTATCGACCGCTGTCTGGATAAGTGCCTGGGCCCCTTCCCAGTCGGCGATGTCGCTACCGTTGGCAACTGCCTCTCCGCCCATCGCGCGAATCGCATCTACTACCTCGCCTGCGGGTCCATTCGATGACCCCGTTCCGTCAGACTCGGCCCCTAGGTCATTCACAACCACCTTGGCGCCTTGGCGAGCGAACTCGAGTGCATGCCCCCGCCCGATACCGCGCCCGGCTCCAGTAACAATGACGATTCGTCCTTCGCAGATACCGGGCATGTTCTCGGGGCTCCTTTTAGGTTATTGATTCATCTAGTTCCCTAGCGCGGCCTAGATACTCGCACGAAGTCTTGCCTAAGTGCCTATGTCTTGGCGCAGCGGGGCCGAGGGGTACGGTAGCCCCGTGAAGTACGGAGTAACCATGTTCATGACAGACCGGACCATCGGACCCGCAGCCCTCGGTCGCGCCGTCGAGGAGCGCGGGCTCCACTCCCTCTACCTGCCAGAGCACACGCATATTCCGGTCAGCCGCAAGACAGCACCCCCAACTGGCGACGAGGTGCTCAACGACGAGTACAAGCGCACCCTCGATCCCTTGATCGCTCTCGCTATGTGTGCTGCTGTGACAGACCGGATTCTCCTTGGTACCGGCATCGCTCTGGTTGCACAGCGAGAGCCGATCGTTACCGCCAAGGCAATCGCAACCCTTGATAGAGAGTCGCACGGCAGATTTGTACTCGGCATCGGATTCGGTTGGAACCAAGACGAACTCGAAGACCACGGCATCTCAATGGCTGACCGGCGCGATGTAGTGCGCGACCGCATTATGGCGATGCGCGCTTTGTGGTCCGATGAAGTTGCAGAGTTTCACAGCAAGCACGCTGAGATTCCACCATCTTGGTCGTGGCCAAAGCCTTGGCGATCCCCGGAGCGCAATGGCCCACCCGTCCTAATTGGTGGCGCCGCTGGACCAAAAATGTTCGCCAACATCGCGGAGTACGCAGATGGATGGATCCCGATTGGCGGCGCTGGCATCAAGCAGGCGCTCCCCGAGTTGGCGCACGCATGCGAAGAGGCAGGGCGCGATTCTTCGGAGATGCGCATCGTTCCTTTTGGGACACTCCCCGACCCAGGAAAACTCGAGTACTACGCATCCCTTGGAATTGAAGAAGTAGTGCTGCGACTCCCAGGAGGCGACGCCGACTCAGTGCTCCCGATCCTCGATGGGTTTGCCGAACTAGTCGAACGCTGAGCGGAACTCGAGAGCCCCTCTCTCTCGCTCTTGTTAAGGCTTTTTAAGGTTAACTACCTTTCTCGATTCGATGCTTGGCGTGCGTAAATATCCGCACCACTTTCTCTTGGGCTAGAGATCGGCAAGACTCCAAAGATGGGGCAATCCGAACGGGAACACATCTACGAGATCGCAACATCAGTTGAAATAGAGACAGAACCAAGTGCAATTGATGTGGAGATGCTCTATGCCCGCATCACCGAGTCGAACCTCGCAGCAACAGGCCTACCGGCTGCAGAGCCAATCTCGGCTTGGCTGCGCGACGACTCTGGAGAGATCGATGCTGGAATTTATGGCTGGTCGTGGGGAGGCACTGCAGAGGTTGATCTTCTCTGGGTCTCAGAGTCACGAAGACGCAGCGGCATTGCAAGCGCGTTACTTGATGCATTCGAGGCTGAAGCGGTACGTCGAGCCTGCACTCAGATCGTGCTCTCTACTTTTGACTTTCAGGCGCCAGAGTTTTATGAGCGCCGCGGTTACACATCACTCGGTCGCGTCGATAACTATCCCGAGGGCGGGTGGCACACGACCATGCGAAAGTCGATCTAGTAAGCGCAGGAGAAGTAACCGCTGAGTTCGATTGCGTTTCTTATTGATCTGCCTCTAGGGGAATAAGCATCACTCGTCGTGGTCCTGCCACATACTCGGTTACATGTCCGCGCCCTATCGTGTCCTCAACTAGAACCACGCTCCCAGGCGGAAGGTCGCGTACCTCACCATCGCTCACCTCAATGCGCACTCCCCCGTCGAGCACGACAACAAATTGGCGTCGAGGCGCTGTATGCCAATCTGGGGCCTGTGCATCACCAGGGAGTGAGACGAAGATCGCACGATCAACCGCCACCGGATCGCTAAGGGTCAGCTCGGCAACGCCCTGCTCGGGCGGAGAGACAACCTCAGCTAGGTGGACATCCTCGAAATGGCTCTCGCCGGCTTCATCATTAAAGATTCGTACGTAATGCATTCTCCTAGCATCGCACCTATGAGAGCCCTGCGCCCTAACCTGCAGCAGACCGCAAATCTGGAGGAACCAATGCCCGAGACAACTATCCACAACACGGCAATGTCAGGAAGCAGAGACTCAGCTGACGTCGATTCTCCAAGTGTCGCACAGACGAGTACCCACAGGCGCGCCCGCATTGGCGCTCGCGCAATTGCAGGGGCTAGCGCATTGCTACTTATCGCAGCACTAGCAGCCTGCGGCGGCGACTCAAAGGTTTCATCGGAGTCCAAGGCTGCCGCTAAGGCAGACGCCAAAGCTGCCGGGCCCGCACCTGATCAGCCTGGCCCCTTCGCCGTCGGTCGTGAGACCGTAACCGTGAAGGACCCCCAACGACCCGAGCGCGACCTCACCGTAGATGTCTGGTACCCAGCAGATAAGTCACGCGTCGAGGGTGCAACCCCAGTGAATTACGCGGTCATACCTGGCGTAGAGGTTCCATCACGCACTGCATTCTCTGGGTTGCCAGTCTCGACTCAAGGCCCGTTCCCGCTCGTCATGTACTCACACGGATCTGGCGGTCTTCGCTTCATCTCTAGCTTCCTTACAGAGAACCTTGCGAGCCACGGCTTTGTAGTAGTCGCACCAGACCACACTGGCAATACGGCGATTGATGCAGTAACCGGCCAGATCGCCACGCGCGCTCAGAATGAGTTGAACCGCGTCGGCGATGTGCGCGCGACTCTTGATGACGCACTTGCGCGTAATACGAATAGTGGGGACCTGCTCTACCAATCGATTAACCCCGAGAAGATCGGCATCAT
>WLHA01000312.1 GCA_009702955.1 Actinomycetota bacterium | reverse complement strand
GCCAGCGATACCACTTACAGGAACCGTTAACCCAACACAAGACTCTGGGTCTGTAATGCCAAAGCGTCCGCTACTCGGCATCACCGTTGGCAACGAAGCAATCGGCACGCCAAATTTGGAGCAGAGTTCCTCGCTCCATTCGAGCCTCCCGATGTCGTAGAGCATTGTGCGGCTCGCGTTGGATGAATCAGTTGCATGTACTCGCCCGCCGGTCAAGCACCAAACCAACCACGAGTCAATTGTTCCAAAGGCGAGATCCTCGTTCCTCTCAACCCCTGCGCGCGTTAGTAGCCACTCCATCTTCGTGCCAGAGAAATATGGGTCAAGCACTAAGCCCGTTAGTTTTCGGACAGTTGGCTCAAAACCCTCAGAGCGCAGTTCGTCGCAGCGTTGCGCGGTGCGTCGATCTTGCCAGACGATAGCGCGATGCAATGGGCGACCAGATTTCTTGCTCCAAGCGACTGTGGTCTCTCGCTGATTGGTGATCCCGATGGCTGCAATCGTGGAGCCGTCTTGGGTGATGTGATCTACAACCTCGGCGAGCGTCTCCTGCGTTGCACTCCAAATCTCGTCTGCATCGTGCTCCACCCATCCTGGTTGAGGAAAGTACTGAGGGAACTCTCGATAGGCACTAAATCGTGGGGTGCCGGTCTCATCTACTGCGAATGTCCGCACGCCAGTAGTTCCTGCATCGATGCTCAATACAAATGCCACAAAATACTCCCGCTTCTATAGCGTTTCAGTCTTGTATGTCATGCAGGTTTGGCCCAGGTTCGGCCCAGGTTCGGCTGAGGTTCGGCTGAGGTTCGGCTCAGGTCATAGTAGGTGGAATGCCCGTAGCATCTGTACTTTAGAGTTTTACTCGAGTCTTACTTGGTGGAAGGTGGAGCAAGAATGAGGATCGGAATTCTGACCGGAGGTGGCGACTGCCCGGGGCTCAATGCTGTGATTCGTGCGGTAGTCAGGAAAGGCGAGGGTCAATACGGTCACGAGGTAATTGGCTTTCTGCACGGTTGGCGAGGAGTGATGGAGAACGACTCCATCCCGCTAACAATTGCCGGGACGCGCGGAATTCTTGCGCGCGGCGGAACAGTCCTTCTCTCCTCTCGTACCAATCCATTCAAGAGTGAGGGTGGAGAAGCAAGCGTGAGAAAGACTCTCGACGAGATGTCGATCGATGCCCTCATTGCAATCGGTGGTGAGGACACGCTCGGGGTAGCAGCGCGCTTAGCGGATGCTGGCATACGGGTGGTGGGCGTTCCAAAGACGATTGACAATGACCTCTCGGCTACGGATGTCACATTTGGTTTTGATACCGCAGTGCAGACTGCAACCGAAGCGATAGACAGACTTCGCACGACGGCCGAGAGTCATGACCGCGTGATGGTTGTAGAGGTAATGGGCAGGCACGCAGGTTGGATCGCTCTCCACTCTGGAATGGCAGGCGGGGCTGATGTGATCCTGATCCCGGAGCGCCCATTCGATATTGATGAAGTAGTCGCATACTTGACGAGCCGCCATTCTGCGGGGAGAAGAGCTTCGGTGATTGTGGTAGCGGAGGGGGCGATACCAAAGGCCGGCACTCTCGAGACGATTACGGGCGAGACTGATGACTTCGGGCATGCTCGCCTCGGTGGGATCGGCAACAGGCTCACCGAGGAGATTGAGAGGCGTACCGGCTGGGAGACTCGTGCGACGATCCTTGGCCATGTGATTCGTGGCGGCACCCCAACCGCTAATGATCGGTTGCTCGCTACCCGCTTCGGTCTAGCGGCGATTGATGCAGTGCAGGCGGGCGATTTTGGGTCAATGGTCGCGTTGCGGGGTACTGAGATTGTGAGGGTTCCGCTCGCCGAGGCTGTCGCCACACTGAAGACTGTTCCAGAAGAACGGTACGCAGAGGCTGAAGTATTTTTTGGTTGAGCAACTCGGTGACTCAAAGCGGCTACCGTCGTACCTGTGTCTAGCGCCCTTGAAGACCTATTAATTCTCTTAGACCTCGAGCAGCTCGAGGTCAATCTCTTTCGTGGTGTGAGCCCTGATGAGCAGCAGCAGCGAGTATTCGGTGGACAGGTAGCCGGGCAAGCCTTGGTAGCTGCAGGGCGCACGGTTGAGGCCAGCCGCGCTCTCCACTCACTGCACTCATACTTTCTGCGCCCAGGCGACCCCGCTGTTCCGATTATCTACGAGGTCGACCGCATCAGGGATGGCAGGTCGTTTACCACTCGTCGAGTTGTTGCAATTCAACACGGGCGCCCGATCTTTAACCTCAGTGCATCGTTCCAAATCCGAGAAGAAGGCCCAGAGCATCAAGATGAGATGCCCGACGTTCCTGGTCCGGAGACTCTCCTTCCATTTCAGGAGCAGATCGCTCCGTATGCCGATCGCTTCGGCCCAGACTTTCGAGATTGGATTATGCGCGAGCGCCCGATTGATTCGCGCCCAACTGCGCTTCCGGGATGGCTTGATTCTTCACCGCGCTCGCCGGAGCAGAACGTATGGGTGAAAGCCAATGGAGTGCTCCCTGACGATCCGATGCTCCACACATGCGTCATTACATACGCCTCAGACTTAACGTTGTTAGATACAGCGATGCTCCCGCATGGAGCTAGCTATCTAGAGGGGCGCTTCCAGATCGCAAGCCTCGACCATGCGATGTGGTTCCACCATGAGTTCCGCGCTGATGAATGGCTGCTCTACCACCAGAAAAGTTCTGTTGCATCTGGCGCAAGAGGACTCGCCTCAGGGAAGTTCTTCAACACAGATGGAGTGCTCGTAGCAACAGCAATCCAACAGGGATTAATGCGCCCCATTAACTCTTTTGGTTGAGTAGATCACTGCAGAACTCAATCAAGTGAGCCGAGAGGGCAGTGTGTGCCTCCCACTGAACGAAGTGGCCGCATTTGGGAAGCCTGATCGGGCCGACCCTGTTCGAGAAGACAATCTCGGACATGAGATCAAAGTCGGGGCTTATAACGTGGTCAGCGGTGCCGAATAGGACCAGCGTGTTAGTCGCGTTCTCTTGATTAGCAAAGAGCGCAGGGCCTGAACGCTTGGATGGATCGAAGACACTCTCATAGGCGCCGAATGAAGCCCGTAGGTGTGACTCGTCGCG